>NC_007722.1:0-62500 GCF_000013005.1 Erythrobacter litoralis HTCC2594
GCTTGCCGGGACGCTCAGCGTGTAGTTACCGGCGTCGGTGCCGGTCAGCGCGGTGCCGCTGACGCTCACGGTCTTGCCGGTCCCGGCGTTCTTGTCGGCGAAGGTGAAGGTCGTGCCGCTGGTGCCGACCGCGTCGCCCGCCACCACGCCGTTGAGCGTGACCGAGCCGGTGCCTGCGGTGGTGCCGTCGTAGGTCTTGCTGTTGGCGGTGGCAACGAGTCCGATCGGCTTCGGAGTAATGCTCGCTCTGGCGGCATTGAGAGGCGCGGCGGCTTGATAATTTTGCGAGTCCGCACCGCCGAGAGTAAATCCGAAGGAGACGGATTTGTCGGTGCCGACGTTCTTGTCGTTGAATGCAAAGGAGGGATCTTGTGCAAAGACGTTGTCGCTGCCGACTATCCCCACCAGGTCGATCGAGCCCGATGCGCTTGTAGTTCCGTCATACACCTTGTTGTCGACAATCACGCGAAATGAGAGGAACCTTTTCAGGATATCGGCCAGCGTGCTTGCAGGCACGCTCAGCGTGTAGTTGCCGGCATCCGCTCCGGTCAGCGCGGTGCCGCTGACGCTCACGGTCTTGCCGGTCCCGGCGTTCTTGTCGGCGAAGGTGAAGGTCGTGCCGCTGGTGCCGACCGCGTCGCCCGCCACCACGCCGTTGAGCGTGACCGAGCCGGTGCCTGCGGTGGTGCCATCGTAGGTCTTGCTGTTGGCGCTGACCGAAGCGGTGATCGCCTTGGCCAGGATATCCGCCAGCGTGCTTGCCGGGACGCTCAGCGTGTAGTTGCCGGCATCCGCTCCGGTCAGCGCGGTGCCGCTGACGCTCACGGTCTTGCCGGTCCCGGCGTTCTTGTCGGCGAAGGTGAAGGTCGTGCCGCTGGTGCCGACCGCGTCGCCCGCCACCACGCCGTTGAGCGTGACCGAGCCGGTGCCTGCGGTGGTGCCGTCGTAGGTCTTGCTATTGGCGGAGACGCTCGCGGTGATCGCCTTGGCGAGGATGTCGGCCAGCGTGCTTGCCGGGACGCTCAGCGTGTAGTTACCGGCGTCGGTGCCGGTCAGCGCGGTGCCGCTGACGCTCACGGTCTTGCCGGTCCCGGCGTTCTTGTCGGCGAAGGTGAAGGTCGTGCCGCTGGTGCCGACCGCGTCGCCCGCCACCACGCCGTTGAGCGTGACCGAGCCGGTGCCTGCGGTGGTGCCGTCGTAGGTTTTGCTGTTGGCGCTGACCGAAGCGGTGATCGCCTTGGCCAGGATATCCGCCAGCGTGCTTGCCGGCACGCTCAGCGTGTAGTTACCGGCGTCGGTGCCGGTCAGCGCGGTGCCGCTGACGCTCACGGTCTTGCCGGTCCCGGCGTTCTTGTCGGCGAAGGTGAAGGTCGTGCCGCTGGTGCCGACCGCGTCGCCGGCCACCACGCCGTTGAGCGTGACCGAGCCGGTGCCTGCGGTGGTGCCGTCGTAGGTCTTGCTATTGGCGGAGACGCTCGCGGTGATCGCCTTGGCGAGGATGTCGGCCAGCGTGCTTGCCGGGACGCTCAGCGTGTAGTTACCGGCGTCGGTGCCGGTCAGCGCGGTGCCGCTGACGCTCACGGTCTTGCCGGTCCCGGCGTTCTTGTCGGCGAAGGTGAAGGTCGTGCCGCTGGTGCCGACCGCGTCGCCCGCCACCACGCCGTTGAGCGTGACCGAGCCGGTGCCTGCGGTGGTGCCGTCGTAGGTCTTGCTGTTGGCGGTGGCAACGAGTCCGATCGGCTTCGGAGTAATGCTCGCTCTGGCGGCATTGAGAGGCGCGGCGGCTTGATAATTTTGCGAGTCCGCACCGCCGAGAGTAAATCCGAAGGAGACGGATTTGTCGGTGCCGACGTTCTTGTCGTTGAATGCAAAGGAGGGATCTTGTGCAAAGACGTTGTCGCTGCCGACTATCCCCACCAGGTCGATCGAGCCCGATGCGCTTGTAGTTCCGTCATACACCTTGTTGTCGACAATCACGCGAAATGAGAGGAACCTTTTCAGGATATCGGCCAGCGTGCTTGCAGGCACGCTCAGCGTGTAGTTGCCGGCATCCGCTCCGGTCAGCGCGGTGCCGCTGACGCTCACGGTCTTGCCGGTCCCGGCGTTCTTGTCGGCGAAGGTGAAGGTCGTGCCGCTGGTGCCGACCGCGTCGCCCGCCACCACGCCGTTGAGCGTGACCGAGCCGGTGCCTGCGGTGGTGCCATCGTAGGTCTTGCTGTTGGCGCTGACCGAAGCGGTGATCGCCTTGGGCGTGATGGTCAGACGGCCCGCATCGCTCAGCGAGAGGGAGTAGCCCCGGCTGGTGGCCAGCGTGCCCTGGGCCAACGAGATCGTGTAGGGGCTGCCTGAAACATCGGCATTGGCCGCCGATCCCGAGGACGACACCGTCGGCGCGCCACTCAAGACATTGCCCTGCGTGTCGGCAAGGAATGCGCCTGCCACGCCCGGCTGAAAGCCGCTCGCAGTCCAATTCGAACCGAGCGCACCGGTGAGATTCGTGCCGTAGACCTTGCTTGCATTGGTCGAGGCGACCGTGACCGTCGGCCGGAATGCGAAAACGTAGCGGTTGTCCGAAACTGCGCTGGGCGCAAGCGAGCCGATTGTCGCGTTCCATATCGCAGTATTGCCGCTATCGAGACCGTTGAAGGTATTGCCGCTTGGTGCTGCCGAATAGACCACCCAGTGATCCGAGGCATTGATCGCAGCGGCACCGCGGTTGTTGATGAAATTGCCGCTCGCCGAGAGGCCCACAATCTTGCCGGTAATGCTGCCACCGGCACCGATTGTGAGATTGCCGCTCGATTTGATCGTTACATCCTGCCCAGTCGCGGCAACGGGCCCGTTTATTCCCAGGTTAATGGTGGAGTTGAGCGTGACCGGGCCACCCGCCGTGATCGTGCCGAGGCCCATAATCTGGTTGGCATTGTCGAGCGTGAGGGCACCGGTGGTTCGGGCGCTCAGGACCATCGCATTGATCGTGCCGGTTCCGGTGACGCTGCTCGGCGCAAGCGTGCGGCCGATATCGAACAGCGACGCGCCGACAACCACGTTGTTGAAGGCGACGCTTCCGGCAGTATCGAGCGTGATGGGCAGGAGCGCATTGAGGTTGCCGAGGTTGAGCGCGCCGGAGCCGGTGCTTTCGATGTCAATCCCGCCGAGCGATAGGATAGACGATGTCGTAATTGCTCCCGGGGCGGTGAGGGTGGCGTTACCGAAGGAGCCGCGCTTGTCGATTGCGCCGCCGGCGATGTTACCGGAGGCGGAGTTCAGGGCGATGTTCGATCCGGTTTGAGTTTCCGCCCCGGTGACGTAGCTTCCCGTCCCCGCGGGTTGAACGAAAGTATAGGACGTGTTGTCCGCGCCCAGACCGGTTGTCGTCGTGCTCGTAAACTGGATGTCGCTGGCAGCGACGACCCTTATGTCGTCGCCGGCCAGCATATTCCCGGCGGTGACAGCCCCATTGTTGGAAGTTACCACGATGTCGGTGCCGGCGGTCAAGTCGACGAGTTGCATGGCTCCGTTCGAATGGAGCAGTACCGAGCCTGTCGTCGCCGTGGCACCGAGAGATGTGGCAATGTTACCTGACGCGATGTTCCTTCCTGCCGTCAGGAAAATATCGCTGCCGTCGGACCGGATAGCACCGGTCGCGATATCACTTGTAGCCCCGCCAGCTTTGACGATGACGGGCGAAGGACCGTTCCCCGTGATGGTACCGGTCGTGACGCTTCCGGCGCTCGCCTGGACATCGACGCTACCGCCGGTCGCGAGGAGGTCCTTCGAGGTGATGGCACCGATGCTGTCGAGATCGATCCCGGCTGCGCTGATGTTGCCGCTGAAGGTGACCGAAGACGGATCGGCGCTTGCCCCGACACCCAGCGCACCGCCCGCCGTTGCCGTGCCAGCGGTCATTGAGCCCGACGTATCGAGACTGATCGTCGTCCCTGCTGTCATGTTGCCGAGGTCGAGATTGCCCCCGCCGGTGCTGTCGACATCGATCGCGGCGCTCGATCCGATGGAAGATGTTGTGATGGCACCCGGTGCGGTCAGCAATGCGCTGCCGCCGGTCGCCGACACGGCACCGGTGGTGATCGCGCCGCCCGTGCTGTCGAGATCGACGAAGCCTGCGGTCGATGCGACATTGCCGAGCTGAAGATTGCCCGCGGCCTGAAGGTCGACGGACCCGCCGCTCGTCGCACCAGTGATCGTGAGCGAGGTCGGCAGCGTCGTCGCACCGATGGCCACGCCTTCGGCATCGATCCCGTCGCTGTTGGCGACGGCCCCGGTGAGGCTGAAAGCACCGGTGCCGTTGAGCGTGATTGCCCCGGTCGCGGTCAGCGTCTCTGCGGTGAGCGCATTATTGAGCACGATGCCACCATTGGTGACGGTGATGTTCCTCGCGCTCGTCAGGTTGTCGTTGATGGTGAGAGTTCCGGTTGTAACGTCGCCCGAAAACGTCGTCGTGCCTCCCGCATCGGTCGCGAGGGATTGGGCGGAATTAACCCCGCCCACGGCGGTGCTCCCAGTAGTGTTCAAGGTGATTGTCGTGCCGGCAGACAACACACCAAGCGAAAGAGACCCGCCTGCACTGCTCTCGGCGAGAATAGAGCCGCTCGAGGTGATTGCCCCCGTTTGTGTCGATGCGACGTTCGAACCGACGGATAAAACGGTCACATCACCGCCAGTTGCCGAAATTGCGCCGACTGAGATCGGGCCCACGGCCAGAGGCGCGCTGCCATTACTCGTACGGACGAGGACACCGCCTCTAGTCGCGGCAATATCCCCGGCCGACAATTGGCCGGCGGACATCAGGTTCGCTACTGCGCCAGTCGTCGATCCAGTGACGGTAAGGGATCCGAATGCAGAATTGAGGACTACCGTTCCGGCGCCGTTTAGATCACTGTCGGCCGTGACGCTGGCGATTGTCGCCGAGGTCGAACCAGAAGCTATGACTGAACCGGTTGCACGAAGGTTGCCAGCGACGAGCATCCCTGATGCAATACTCAGATCACCATTCGTCGCGGTAACATCGCCGAGTTCTACATTGCCATCCACGATGGAAACGGATCCGCCCGTGATGGATTGCGTCGCTCTTACATTGTTCGATATGAGCCTGACGAAAGAGGGAGAGGTGGCCGCGCCGTTCAATTCGAGGCGCGTTGTGCCAAGTACGAGCCCACGCGAGGTTTCCAGTCGTATGCCGTCGCCGGTGGCGTAAGCTTGGGTGGCGGTCAGCGTTGCGTCGATTTGCAACAGCGACGTCACGCCCGTGTTTGTCAGAAAATGCGCTCCGGCATAAATGCTTGCGCCCGTGACCGAACCTCCGATGAATTGGGAGTTTGAGCCGGTTCCGCCCGATCGACTTATCGAAACGGAAAGGGGGCTAGCGGGCTGACTGATGACTCTGACGTTGTCGCTGGCCGCGAAAACTGCGGTGCCCGATCCGGAATTGAATGTAGCGGTCAGGTTCAGCGAATGACTGGCGAACAGGAGGTTGCCGTTGGTCGTGAAGCTGGCGCCCGATGGCGAAATGATTCCGGCGCTAGAAACGCCAATCAGTTCGAAAACGTTGGTTCCATTGGCGAAGAGGTTGGTACCTTCGTAGAAATCGAAGAAATCTTGATCGGCAACATCGAGCGTTGATGCATAAAAGCTATTCGCACTGACTGAAGTGTTCGACCCGAACAGAATGCCGTTCGGGTTAATTAGCCAGAGATTGACGCCGTTGGCGTTGATTGTCCCGCCGATGTCGGAGAAATTCCCACCAGTCACGCGGTTGAGCACCGAAGCGGTGGGTGCAGCGCTTGCGTTTGTGAAGTTCGCAGTCGTGCCGGTGGGCACGTTGAAATTATTCCAGTTCGCTACCACCACCGGGGCCAGTACGGACACGTTTGCCGTCGAAGCATTCGGGTTGGTGACTGTCAGCTGGTTCGGATTGCCCGCACTATCCCGGGCGTTCACGAGGTCGCCCGCATTGATCAATTGCGCAAAGGCGGGGCTGGCTGCCAAGCCAAGTGTCAATGCTGTGCCGATGGCGAGGGTCTTGCGGAGATGGCGTGCGAACATGGCGAAAATCCTTTGCGGGCGGTCAGCGGGCCGAAGGGCCGAAAGAAGCGGTGAGCGAGACGAGGAAGCGGCCGGGCGCGCGGCTGGAGCCGGGCACGTTCAACGGTTTGTCGAAGGGATGGGCCCAAGCGGCATCGAGCACGAAGCGGTCGGCGAAATAGACCCGTGCCCCCAGGCCCGCGGACGACAGCGAACGGCCATTTTCGGTCGTAAAGGTGTCCTTGTTCCAAATGCGGACAGCGTCCACGAAACCGTAAGGTTCGATAGTCGTGCGGCCCGACCGGAATACGACACTCGGCTGGACACGCACGCCCAACGCACTGTCACCCGAGGTCGACGCGGGATCGTAGCCGCGCCCGATCGTGTAATTGCCGACCGAGAATTCTTCGAAAGCAAGCAAGGGCACGCCCGAATACTGCCCTTGTAACTGGGTCAGCAGGGCGAAGTCTCCGAACCGCTGGCTGATCGAGTAACCCCCACGCACAAGCAAGGCTGTCGGATCGCCTTCCAGCTTGCTTGGGAAATACAGCCCGTCGGCCGTGCCGCGCTGGGTCGCGTCGAAGATGTCGAGGCCCTTGCGCAATTGGATCGTGCCGGAAAGCAGACTGATAACACGGCCGTCGGGCGCGAATTCGCGCTGCGTGCCTTCGAGCTTGGCAAAGGCCACCCGCAGCTTGTCGCGCGTAACGGGCACGGTAACGCCGCCGGCCGACAGGACGCTGTCTTGGTTAATGATCTCGAGTCCGCCGCCGAGTATCCCGCGCGAGGTGACGGTGCGCGTGACCGGATAATAGGCCTCGATTGCGCCGAGCAGCGAATCGGCCTTCAGCGGCAGGCCGATAGTGGGGCGCGACTCTGCGTACGCGAGGCTGCCGCCGAAGGTCAGCCCGCTATCCAATGAGAAATAGTGCCCACCTTGTATGGTCCATTGCTCTTCGAAGTCGAGCGTCGCGCTGGCGCCGATAAAGGTGACGTCGGCAAGTCCGGTCAGCCCGTACAATTCCGCTCTGACCGAGCCGATCTCGCGGCCCAGTGCGCGTGAACCAAGATTGTTCGCGCTGGCCGTAATGGCGAAGGGCTTGCGGATTACCCGTAGCTGCCCAATCACCTCACCCGGCTGGCCGTTCGGCGCTGCGACGAGGTTCAGGGCCACATCGAGACCCGGATTGTCCGAAGCAAGAAGAAGCTCACGCTCGAGATCGGCGATGCGCAGAGGATAGAGGTTCTTGAGCCGCTCGACCCGGGCAGCAATTCGGCCAGCTTGCCCGCCCTGGTCGCCTACGACCTGCACCTCGGCCAGCCGGGCGAGAATCACTGACAGTCGCGCGCTGCGAGCCTCGTTCGAAATCTGCTGTTCGGGGATAGTGACCGCGGCGATGTACCCGGCATCATCAAGTCTTCGTGCCGCCTCGTCGCGCAGATCGCACAATTGCGAGATTGGTAGCATGCCTTCGCCGGGGACGATGTCGGCCAGCAACGCCGCGATGTCAGCGGGAAGGACCCGGTTATCAGGTCCACTGAAGGTCACCGTGGTTATGTTCGCCGTAAGCTCCGACGCATCGAACGGACAGGGTGCCTGCCTCACGTCTTCGCGATCCACCGAGATGTTCGGGTTGAGATCGGGGGCGGTCGGCTGGGGCAGCTCGATTTGTTCGCGGCTAGGAAGCGACTGGGCCGAAAGGCTGCCTCCGACCGCAACACAAGCAGTAGCCAGTGCGTACGCGGACGTCAGCACCGCGCGCGACAACACATTTTTCGGCATTCACCATTTCCCCCAAGAACCGGTCCGCCGCTATCGACATCGATGAACCGGTGCGTCCCCATGAGCTTGATAGAAGCCGTCTTGGCTTCAGGCCTATCCGCGCTGCCGAATCAGGCCCGCAAGACAAGGCAGTGGTTTCTTACTCACACGTTTCGATGATTATCGCGCTGGGTGGTGTTCGCTATCCCCACTAAGGGGGATGAATAGAAATTTATTGCACTTCAAAAGGTTGCGTGGCCTATAGGACACTCGATGCGGGCTCAGAGTTGCAACGTAGTATGCCGATAAGTCTGGAAGAGGCGTATGATGCGCTGGCGGATGAAAGTCTCTTTTCCGCCTTGATCGACTCCTTTGGCGAACGACTTGGTGCGAGAAGCTATGCCGGGGGCTGGGCTTCTAATAACTCTGTCGAACAGATTGTCGCTTTCAAAGGTTTCGAGACCGATCAGGTGCAACAATACCTTGCCGGTTTCGCCGAGATCGATCCATGGACCGTCGCATTTCTGAAACGGCCCGTGTACGGTCGTTTTGTCGACATGCTCGATTACGTCGATAGCGACGCCTATGCGCGCAGCGCCCTTTACAAGCGGTTTTTCGAACCGGAGGGCATAGATGTGTTCTACGCTGTCGCCTTCATGATGCTGACCGACGCGACGCAAAGCGGCCTGACGTTCCATCGCGGCAAGAAGGACGGTGAATTCGGACCGGATGCCATTGCCGCGGTCAATGAAGATGCCGGTGATCTCGCCCGGCTGTTCCACCTGAAGGTTCGCATGTCGCAGTTGCTCCACAAGGTGACTGACTGGGAAAAATTGCTGTCCCGGGTCAATGTCGAACTCTACCTGATCGATCGGAGCGGTCGGCTGGTCGATTGCAACGAGACCGCCAGACTGATGCTGCAGCAGGAGCAGGGCCTGCTGGTACAGGCGGGCCGGATAAGCGCAACCGATCCGCTTACGCGAGCTGCTCTGGAGAGGATACTGGGCGCCGCGCAGAAAAATCGCCTGGAAGCGACCGACAGTTTCACGGTCGGATCGGGTGGCTCCGCAAGACGATTGGTGGTCCTGCCGGTCGAGAGCGCGAGCGGCGACCTGCGGCTTGCTTTGATCGGTGAATCAAAAAAGCAGCTCGGTGCCGAGGTAGAGCCCATGTTGCGTGCCGCGTACCGGCTGTCACCCATTGAAGCATCGATCATGATCCGCCTGGCAAACGGCGAGGGGCCGAAGGCAATCTCTGTAAGTCGATCCGTAAGCCAAGAAACTACGAAGACCCAATATCGCTCGGCCATGAGGAAGATGGACTGTCGCACCCTCACGGACGCAATCATCGCCGTGAGACGATTACCCGGGGCCTGGTCCTGACCGAGAAGCGCCGCGATCATTCTGCGGAAGCCAAATTCCTGACTTGGTCCTAAGGATATCCGGGCAGCGCGCTGTCGGTCTCGCTAACCGGCCGTATCGCGAATATCTCTTCGTCTCCCCGCAAGCGCGCAACCTTCGCCAGTCCCATGGCGGTCGCAAAGAACAGCAGCAGCGCCGTGCGCGGGTTGTAGAGAATGCCGTCGGCACCCGACATGATGAGCAAGCTTAGAACTAGCGCCAGCAGCGGGACCAGTTCGGGAATGCGCGAGGCGTGTCGCAGGAGAATGCGTGCCGCCGCAACGGCCAGGAATGCGGCCGCCAGCGTCGCAATCGCACCCCAGCTCAGCAGCAATTGCAGGGCAAGGTTGTGCGGTTGCTGGTGGCCCGCCTCGTTCTGGAGCACCCAGACTAGCGCGGATTCGCCCCAGCCCAGCACCGGGCGCTGCGCGATCAGGTCGAGCGCGATCATCCAGAGGTCCCAACGGCCGGCGGTAACGTCTCTACCTGGTTCCGTGCCCACTCTGGAAATGCCGAAGGCATTGTTCGGCTGGAACAGTAATTCGGAAGCCGCGACTGCCACGATCGCAATCGCGACGATTGATGTCAGCCACCAGGTGCTTGGGCGTCGCCGTGTCAGCACCGGTAGCGCGAGCAGCAGGCAAGCAACTGCCAGCATGCCGCCACGTGTCCCCGACCAGAAGGTCAGCGTCAGTGAAAGTGCAAGCATGGCGTAGAGCCACCAGTCTTCTCGCTGATATTCGTGCCTATCCCACAGCAGGCCGACGGCCAGTGCCGCCAGTGTCGCGGTGTAGAACCCGAATAACCGGACGCTGAGGTAACCCGGCAGGGCCGAGGTCCAGATAATCTCGCCGTCGGGCATGGATTGCGCTGACGGTGCCATGGCGAAATGAGCGACGAGAATCGGGACATAAACCACGAGGCCGAGCAGCAACGCCTTGGCGAGCGTCTCGAGATCTTGGCGGGTGACGTCCCTGAACAGGTGAAAGATCGCCAGGGCAAAGCCCAGATGGATGATCCACAGGAAGGCCCGCAGGATAGAAAAGGCCGGGATTTCCGACACCAGCACCGACGACCACCAGAACGTCGCGAGCCACAGGCAAAGCGCAGCGATCTGGCTTTTTGTGAGGCTTTGGAAAGCGGCCGCATAGCTCATCCCGCTCGACCGCGCGGCAACGATCACGCCGATCTCGAAGGCCACGAAAAGCAGGTCGAACTGGCGAATCTGTTCGAACCACAAAGGCGCGACGTGGTGGCTGTAGGTCCTGAACAGCAGCGCGGAGACGACCGGCAGGAAGCCGAGCGCAAGCCCGAACGCCCAATACGGCTCCCGCTTTGCCCAGCCAATCATCCCGTTCATCCGCTTGGCGCCCTTCCTCGACCGATCGAAGGCCCCGAATGGCAGCGATGTCTTAAATCATCATTAACCATCTCTCCCTATCCGGTAAGCCTGACTGCGGCGACGGGGCCTAGACACAATGTACGCATACAAGCTGGATGAATTTGCGCAGCAAGCGGGCAGGCTCGATTGCGCCATCATCGTCCCGATCCTGAACGAAGCCGCCAATATCCAGCCGCTGATCGAGAAGATCGGTACCGTTCTGACCGGTTACGATGCCGAAATCATTTTCGTCGATGACGGTTCGACCGACGGCTCGCTCGAAATTCTCGAAAGCATAGCTGCTGCCAATCGCTCGATCCGCGTGATCCGCCGCATCGGCAGGCGGGGCCTTTCCTCGGCAGTCGTCGAAGGCTTTCTTTCCACCGTCGCCCCGGTCGTGGCGGTGATGGATGGTGACCTGCAACACGACGAGAGCGTCCTGCCTGCAATGATCGCAGCCCTGCAATCGGGCGAAGCGGACCTCGCCTATGGCAGCCGCTATGCCGGTGGTGGCTCGGTCGGAGACTGGGCCGCCGATCGGCTGATGATCAGCAATGTCGCCACCCGCATGGCCGGCAGCGTGATGAAGACTCCGCTGAGCGATCCGATGAGCGGCTTTTTCGCCATCCGCCGCGAACTGTTCCTCGATATCGCTCCGCGCCTGTCGCAGGCGGGGTACAAGATTCTGCTCGATATCGTCGCCTCGCATCCCGAGCCGATTCGGGTGAAGCAGGTGCCCTATAAATTCCGCACCCGCACCGCCGGCGAGTCCAAGCTCGATAGCATGGTGGTGCTCGAATATGTCGAGCTGCTGCTGGAAAAGCTCGTGGGGCGGCTGGTGCCGGTCAAGCTGCTGATGTTCGGCGCGGTCGGGCTGGTCGGTACGCTGGTCCACCTGGCGCTCCTCTGGGGCGCGCTCACGGGGCTGGGGGCGAGCTTCGCCATCGCCCAGGGCAGCGCGACGCTCGGCGCGATGACGTTCAACTTCGCGCTCAACAACGTGTTCACCTATCGCGACCGCAAGCTGACGGGCTGGCGCTGGGTGACCGGCTGGCTCAGCTTCTGCGCGGCCTGCGGCATCGGCGCGGTAGCCAATGTCGGCATCGGCACGCTGCTCTATACCGAGGCGTGGTCCTGGTGGATCGCCGGTCTTGCCGGCGCGCTGATCGGCTCGGTCTGGAATTACGCGGCGACATCATGGCTGACCTGGCGCAAACGCTGACCTCTCGCCCCGCGCAATGGGGGTGGCTCCGCGAGGGCTCGCTGAGCCTCGGCTTGGCGCTGGCACTCGCCGCGTTGCTGATCCGCTATCCCGCTTTCGGAGACCCGAACTACCATATCGACGAGGGCTTCTACCTGTTCGTCGGCCAGCAGATGCAGCACGGCCTGCTGCCCTATCTCGACATCTGGGATCGCAAGCCGGCGGGGCTGTTCCTGCTGTACGGCACAATCGCGAGCTTTGGCGGAATTGTGGCCTATCAGCTGACGGCGGGCGTGTTCGCCTGGGCGACCGCCTGCGTGGTCGCTGCCGTCGTCGGCCGCTTTGCGGATCGCACCGCTGCGGTACTGGCGGGCGTGCTCTATCTCTGCCTCATCGGCGCACTGGCCGGGGGCGGGGGACAGTCGCCGATCTTCTACAATCTCTTCGTCGCCCTCGCAGGCCTGCTGGTTTTGCAGGTGATCGAAGCGCGCTCCGATGCGCCCGGATGGCGCGGCGATGCGGCGATGGTGCTTTGCGGCTTGGCGCTGACGATCAAGCCGACCGCGGTGGTTGAGGGCGCATTTTTCGGGCTGGCGCTGCTGATCGTCCGTTGGCTGTGCTCTCGCGCCTTGATCGCAACTATGCTGCTGGGGGTCCGACTGGCGGTCTTCGGCGCATTGCCGACGCTGCTGATCTGGGCATGGTTCGCCGCCATGGGCGGCTTTGCCGAATACTGGTTCGCCACCATGCAATCGATCTTCATGACCGCTTCGCCGCCCGCCGAGGCCGGCTGGATGCGGCTGCGCTACCTGCTCGCGATCACCTGGCTGCCGCTGGCGCTGGCACTCGCTGGCGTCGCCATGCTGCTGCGTACGCCTGAGCATCTGGGCCAGCCACAGGCATGGTTCGTCGCGGGGTGGCTCGGGGCGGCGCTGCTGGGCTTTCTCACCGTGCCCAACTTCTACGATCATTACGCTCTCCCCGTTGCGACTGCGGTGGCGGTCGCGTGTGGAGCTCTGTTCGCTCGCCCGACGACCGGCCCGGTGCTCGGCGCGGCGGCGTGCCTCTATGTTCTCTACGCCAGCGGCTTCCCCGCCGCCCAGCTCGACCGCGCCGCGCGCTCGGCCGAGGGTTACGCCAGCGCGCAGGCGACCATCGCCCGTCATATCGGTGATGGCTGCCTCTTTGCCTACGACGCGCCGCCCGCGCTCTATCGCGGCTTCCGCGTGTGCGACGGCACGCGCTACCTGTTCCCCGAACATCTCAGCAACCAGCGCGAGGCCGCCGCGATCGGCGCCGATCCGGTGGAAGAACTGGCCCGCGTTCTCGAAGGCAAGCCTGCCGTCATCGTCGCCTCGGCCGAGCCGACCGTCGAGACCCCCAACCGCGCCACCCGCGAATTGATCGAAGCGCATTTGGCTGGTCGATATACCCTCGTCGGAACCGCCGAGCTGGCAGACGTGGTGCGCCCACAGACAATCGAGATTTGGGCAACCAAGTCCTCGCGGTGAGGAGAGCGCCCGGACTTTGTTCTCGATGACCCGAGAGAGTGCTTGGGCTCGATACCGTCCGACGGCCCGCTTGACCCGGGGTCGGGCCGCACTAATGCCGGTGGCAATGCGAAACGGCACGGCATGAGCGAATGGATCGACCTGGCGAGGCAGGCGTGCGCAGCCGCGCGCGATTTTGCCGAAGCTGCGCGGGTAGTTGCGGCAGTAGCGGTCGCGCCTGAGGGCAGGCCCGATCCTGTCTTGGTCGAGCGCGAGCAACGGCTGGTGCATGGTTATGCCTGGATCGGCACCACCGTCGCCGCGCTCGAAGCCACCGCCGATTGGGCCAGCCGTGCCGAGGCAGCCGGGCGCTTTGTCGACGTCGACGAATTGGTCCTGAAGATCGGGTTCGGAGAATATCTACACCAGCTCGCCAGCGGCGTGCCGATGAGCCAGAACGAGATCGTCCGTCCCGGCGAATTGGGGCTCGACCGGGCAGCGTCCACGCTTTGCGACAACACCGCCACCGCGCGCTTTATGACCGAGGGAAACACGGCCGCCAACCGCACCAAGCTCGCAGTCCTGCTTGCCGAAGGTGCACGGCCCGACGAAGCTTTCGGCGACGAAACGCTCGACCTGATCCGCGAACAGTTCCGCGCCTTCACTGCCGACAAGATCACGCCTCACGCCCATCAATGGCACATGGACGATGCGTTGATCCCGATGGAGGTCGTGCAGGAAATGGCCGCACTGGGCGTCTTCGGCGTCTGTATCGCCGAGAAACACGGCGGGCTGGGGCTCGGCAAGACGGCCATGTGCCTCGTGTCCGAAGAACTCTCGCGCGGCTGGATATGCGCCGGTTCGCTCGGCACGCGCTCGGAAATCGCGGGCGAGCTGATCGGCGAGAATGGTACGGCGGAGCAGAAGGCGAAGTTCTTGCCACAAATCGCGGATGGTTCGATCCTGCCCACGGCGGTCTTTACCGAGCCCGATACCGGCTCCGACCTCGCCTCGGTCCGCATGCGCGGGGTGCGGCAGGCCGACGGGTCGTGGCAGGTGAGCGGTGCCAAGACCTGGATCACCCATGCCGCCCGTGCGGACCTGATGACGATGCTGGTGCGCACCGATCCGGGCACACCGGGCTATGGTGGCCTCTCCATGTTGCTGGCGGAGAAAACGCGCGGCACTGATGCCGATCCGTTTCCCGATACAGGGATAGACGGCAGCGAGATCGAAGTGCTCGGCTATCGCGGGATGAAGGAATATGCGCTCGGTTTCGATGGCTTCGCCGTCGCCGCCGACGGTCTGCTGGGCGGTGCCGAAGGGCAGGGCTTCAAGCAGCTTATGCGCACGTTCGAAGGCGCCCGCATCCAGACCGCCGCCCGCGCGATCGGGGTGGCGTGGAATGCTTTCGACCTGGGCCTGCAATATGCGCTCGAACGCAAGCAGTTCGGCAAGCCGCTGCTCGCCTTCCCGCGCGTGGCGGACAAGCTGGCGCTGATGGTCGCCGAACTCGTGCTGGCGCGAGAACTCACTTACTCGGCCGCCCGCCACAAGGACAAGGGCGATCGCTGCGATATCGAGGCCGGTCAAGCCAAGCTGCTCGCCGCGCGCACCGCCTGGTCCAACGCCGACAACGCGCTGCAAATCCACGGCGGCAATGGCTATGCGCTCGAATACCCGATCAGCCGCGTGCTGTGCGACGCGCGCATCCTCAACATCTTCGAAGGCGCGGGCGAAATCCAGGCGCAGGTCATCGGTCGCGGGACGCTAAAGGCTCAACCCTCCGCCGCCTGATCGGGCAGCAACACCACGGTCTCCGGCGTGTCGCTTCCGGTATGCGTCATGGTGAGCGACAGGCGGTCGCGGATGTCGAGCTTGGCGCGGAGCGCGAGGACCTTGAGCAGGGCGATCACGCGCGGGTGGACCTTGGAATTGGTCCAGAACAGGCTGCTGTTGAGCTGCAGCCAGCGGCTCGACTTCCCGGCGATGTTTTTCTGTTCGTCATGATAATCGTCAGCGTCCCACGCCCCTGGCCGGTCCTCGCCTTCGACGGCCGGTACGGAAAAATAGATCGCCCGAAAGCCCTCGATCATGTCCACGAGGTCTTCGCCCATTCGGGCAGCCTGCAGGAAGGTGTTGCCGAAATCGTGGATGTCGGCGCTACGGTGATCGAGGCGCAGTGCATTACGCGCCTTCTTCCAGTTCAGCACGAAATGATCGATATCCTTGCCCGGCTCTTCCTTCTCGAGATAGGCAATGGTTGTGCGGATGTTGGGATTGATCCGACCGATCTCCTGGCTGACGATATCGAAAGATTGTAGCCTGATTTCCATCGATTGTTCGTCGGAAATCGAGCTCTTGCCGGCATTCGATCCGAGCAACAGCATCTTCTCGAGTCCCGCTTGGTCGAGCGCCAGCTTGAGCAGGAGCCGGCCAGCGATCTTGGTGTCCGAGCCGCCACTTCCTGCCCAGCGGGTCCACGTCTGCTCCGCCAATCTGCGAGAGGCTTCCCCGATCAGACCGGCGTCGACGAGGCTGCCGACAAAACGCAACACTTCGTGCTTTTCCAGATTGTCATCGATATGGCCCATCGAAACCGCGAGGCCCAGCGCGCGCTGCGCGGAGGAAGGGGCGACGGGTGTGCTGGCCGCGAGTGTCAGCGCGAAGGAGCTCAGGAGGGTAATCTCCCTCTCTGCATCTTCGCCTTTGAATCGCTTCATCAAGCTCGATTTGGAATCGATCTGGACGTTGCCTTCGCCATCCACGAGCACGCTTGTGTCCGCCGACAGGAGCGACTTCGAGCTGAGCCCGAACCCGAAGGCGACGAAGTCGAACCCGCGTCCGCTCTGAGACGAGACGAAGCGTTTCAGGCTCGAAGTCCTGTCGACTTCGATGCCGTTGGCGCCCTGCGAACGCAGCAGCGCGACCAAAGCGCTCATCCTGCCACGCGTTATGGCGCGAAAGGCGTTGCGCGCTTCCTGCGTATCGGCAGTAAAGGCCCCGGAGAATTCGAGGATCGATCCCTGCTGCCGCGCTTCCTCGATCTGGATGCCGGCGCTGATCTTGTAACGCGCAGCGTCCTTGCTGGCTTCGACCATTTTACGGAAGAGTGTGTCGTAGCGGTCGATCAGGCCGGTCACGGCCTGCATGGCTTCGTCAGCCGAAGTGACGTTCCCGTCGATTTTCACGCCAAGCCTGTCGATGGCGCGGCCGATGTTCTTGCGAGCATTGTCCGATTTGCCGTCGATCATTTCGGCCAGGTTCGAACCGACCTTGCCGATCAACTCGTCGGCCTTGGCGGTGAGGAGATCGCCGAAGCGCGCTTCCGAGAGGGCTGGGACGCCATCGCCGAGCGCTGAAACCATGCCGGTCACGCCCTTGGCTTTATTGCGAGCCCATCCTTGCGCTGAATCCAGCGCACCGGTGAGCTGGCCTGTCATCCAGTCGACAAGCTCGCTCTTGCCCGGCTGGCCCGCAGCGATCACACCTTCCAGATCGCGCACGAGGGCAGCGCGAAGGTCGGCATTCTCGACCAGTTCGGTCGCTTTCGCGGTCAGGAACTCGCCCGCTTCCTGCCGCAGCAGAGTTCCGGGAGTGAGATAGGGCTGCACATCTTCGAGCACGGCGTCCCATTTGCCCAGCGCATCCTGCAGGATTTCATGGACCGGCCCGGACAGTTTGGTCATGTCCACATCGATGCCGAGCGAGGCGGCAAGGTTCGACGTTTCGCTGCGCGAGCGTGACAGTTTGAGCAGGATCCGCTGCTGCCCCGGCGATGCGACGTCGCGCATCAGGCTGAGGTTCCATTGACCGGCGATGCGCAGCGCGGCTTCGACCGACGCACCAAGCTTGGCATCGATCGCGTGACCGACGGAGAAAGCCTTGGCCAGCGCCAGCTTCAGCTCGACACCGGCTTCCCCGTCGAACCGATAATGGACCGCGGCCAGGTCGCTGCTGGCGAATCCGTTCCAAACGCTGTCGAAATCGAACGGGTTGACGAGATCGTCGAACCGGCTGGCCAGGGCGAGGCCATAGAATTGGTCGCGATCGGCCGGCGCGAAATAGTATTCGATGCCCGCCTCGGCCCGCGCATCCGCACCGCCGCCGACGCGGCCGAAAGGAAGCGGGACCGAGCCTGCTGCCTTGGTCTTGAGCGAGCCGCCCGCGCGCATGCACATCAGGTTGGCCGGCAGCGTGTCGCTGTAGCTCCATGTCGTGTTGGCGGTGGTATCGAGTTTCAGTCCGCCTTCGAATTCGAATTCGTAGGAAGCCTGACCGGAGCCTCCGCCCGATGCGGAGGTTTCTTCGTCGAGCTTCAGCCAGTCGATCGCTCCGAACTTGTTCTCCGCGCGGGTGCTGTCACTGCCAAAGGAGTCCAGCGGCTCCAGCACTGTCATCAGTTTGTCGGGGATTTTGTCGAGCAGCGCGTCGAGGCGCGTGGCCTGCGCTGCGAGATCATCGAAGATGTCGCCCGCCCCGACCCCCGCGAAGGCGGCTTTCAAATCTGCATCGTCGGCATTGTCGGCCACGAGCCGCAGCAGCTCCATGGCATCGCTTGGCCCGTCGATATCCTTGAATGTCTCGTGATATTGCTTGCCAAGCGTGTAGATGGCTTCGACGAAAGCCTTCTCCTCGCCGAGCTTGGCGAAATCGATCATGGATTGAAGATTGAGAATTTCCGGCATCTGATCCCTCCCAGTATTGCTTGAAGCAATCCGAGAGGACTCTGTCGCCCGGGATCGCAGCATTGCGACTGCCCGGAGGCAATCGGTGGCACGGCGAATTGCGATCGATCGTTGTGTGCCGAGTCGCGACCTTAGGCGGCATGCGGCAGAATTCAATCGCTTGAGAGAAGCCTCTGCCCGGGACTAGCCGGGACGAAAAGGGGCGACCCATCGGGCCGCCCCGAAGATATTCGCTATTCGATTCGTAATGGCGAAGCGACTAGTCGACGAAATCGTCGACCCGCTCGACGATGATCGCCGGGGCCATGCCGCCGGCGGCGCACATGGTAACCATGCCGGTTGTCTTACCTTGCCGTTCGAGCTCGTCGACCATGGTGCCGATCAGCATCGAGCCGGTCGCGCCGATCGGGTGGCCGAGCGCGATGGCGCCGCCATTGACGTTGACCTTGTCCCAGTCGAGATCGAGATCGCGCACGAACTTGGCGGCGACCACGGCGAAGGCCTCGTTGATTTCGAACAGGTCGATATCGTCGAGCGTCATGCCCGCTTTCTCGAGCACCTTCTTGGCCGCCGGGACCGGCGCGTTGAGCATCAGCGTCGGGTCGTCGCCCATATTGGCGGTGGCGACGATGCGCGCGCGCGGCTTGAGGCCGTGCTTTTCGCAATATTCCTTGCTCGCCACCAGCACGCCCGCCGCGCCATCGACCACGCCCGAGCTGTTACCGGCATGGTGAAAGTGCTTGATCTCGAGGTCGGGATACTTCTGGTTGATAAGGCCGCGGAAGGTCGTGCCTTTCTTGTCGAGCGGAATGTCCGCGAGCTTGGTGAAAGCGGGTTCGAGTTGTCCCAGCGTTTCCATCGTCGTCTGCGGACGCGGGAATTCCTCCCGGTCGAGGATCACGTTGCCGTCATCGTCGACTACCGGAACGATCGACTTGTCGAAGCGGCCTTCCTCGATCGCCTGCGCCGCGCGTTGTTGGCTGCGATAGCCGACTTCGTCGAGCTCTTCGCGGGTGAAACCTTCCATGCTGGCGATGGCATCGCCGCACACCCCCTGGTGGCTCTGCGGATGCGTCGCCTGCAGGCGTGCATTGCCGCTGCCCATGCGGGGCAGATCGATGCCCGCCTGCATCTTGGCCTTGGCCATCTCGGCGGTGAGGCTCATCATCTCCGTCCCGCCGGCGACCACGCAATCGGCCATGCCGGACATGACTTGCGCTGCGGCCAGGTTCACCGAGGTGATGCCGCCGCCGCAGAAGCGGTCGAGCGTCATGCCGCTGCTGGTCACGTCGTAGCCTGCATCGAGCGCGGCCATGCGACCCATATCGCCCGCCTGCTTGCCGTCCTGCGTGCTGACCGACCAGATCACGTCGTCGACCGTCGCCGTGTCGAGATCGTTGCGCTCCTTGATGGCTTTCAGGACGGTCGCGGCGAGATGCTGCGGATGCTCGTTTGCGAGCGCGCCCTTGCCGACCTTCCCGATCCCGCGCGGGGTGCGAACGGCGTCCACGATATAGGCTTCTGGCATGCTATCCTCTCCAAAGAATCATTGTGCCGGACCAAGAGTCCGGTTGACGTTTTCGTAAAGCTTGGCCAGCACCGGCACAAGAAAAGTTTCAATTTGCCATGGAGAGGCGATCCTTATGAGCGACACCGACACGCAGGCCCAGACCGAGGAAGTCCTGACCGAAACCCGCGACGGCATCCTGATCATCACCATCAACCGGCCCGAGGCCAAGAACGCCATGACCAAGGCGGCATCCGAAGGGATCGCCGCGGCGCTCGACCGGCTCGACAGCGAGGACGACCTGCGCGTCGGCATCCTGACCGGGGCGGGCGGCACTTTCTGTTCGGGCATGGATCTGAAGGGCTTCCTGCGCGGCGAAACGCCGAGTGTCCCGGGGCGCGGTTTCGGCGGGCTGACCGAGCAATCCCCGGCCAAACCGCTTATCGCAGCGGTCGAAGGCTATGCTCTGGCAGGCGGGATGGAACTGATGATCAGCTGCGACCTGATTGTCGCGAACTCAGGCTCCAAGTTCGGTATTCCCGAAGCCAAGCGTGGACTGGTCGCGGCGGCTGGCGGCCTGATGAAGCTGCCCGATCTGATCCCACCGAAAGTGGCGATGGAGCTGGCGCTGACCGGGGACTTTATCGATTCCGCGCGCGCCTATGAATTGGGCCTGGTCAACCGCGTGACCGATGGGTCCGCGCTCGATGCGGCGATCGAATTGGCGCAGGCGATTACCGCCAATGGCCCGCTCGCAGTCAAGGTTTCCAAGCAGATCATCGAGGAATCGCGTGGCTGGCCGCTGGAAGAGCGGTGGAAAGAACAGGGCAAGCTGATGCCGCAGATATTCATGAGCGAAGATGCACGTGAAGGCGCGGCAGCCTTCGCGGAAAAGCGCGCGCCCAACTGGAAGGGCAAGTAACGATGGCGGGTCCGCTCAACGGCATCCGCATCGTCGAATTCGCCGGGATCGGGCCGGGTCCGTTCTGCGGCATGATGCTGGCCGACCACGGCGCGGAGGTGATCCGCATCGACCGCGCCAGCGGATCGCGCGGCGGGTCGCAACCAGTCACCAGCAAGGATGTCTTGGCGCGCGGGCGCAAGTCGATCGCCGTAGACTTGAAGAGCGCTGAGGGCGTCGCGCTCGCCCGCAAGCTCGCCGCCAGCGCCGACGGCATCATCGAGGGCTTCCGCCCCGGCGTGATGGAGCGGCTTGGGCTGGGACCGGACGAGCTGCTCAAGGACAATCCCAAGCTGGTCTATGGCCGGATGACAGGCTGGGGCCAGACCGGCCCCTATGCGCCCTGGGCCGGACATGACATCAACTATATCGCGCTGGCCGGAGCGCTGGCGCACTACGGCCGCGCGGGCGGCAAACCAACTCCGCCGATCAACATGGTCGGCGATTTCGGCGGCGGCGGCATGATGCTCGCATTCGGCATGGTCTCCGCGCTGCTCAACGTAGCGCGGGGCGGCGAGGGGCAGGTGATCGACTGCGCCATGACCGACGGAACGGCGGTGCTGATGTCCATGATGCACGGCATGAAAAACATGGGTGTCTGGTCGGAAGAGCTGGGCGTCAACCTGCTCGATACCGGCGCGCATTTCTATGATACCTACGAGACCGCCGACGGCAAGTTCATCTCCATCGGCAGCATCGAACCGCAATTCTATGCCGAGCTGCGCAAGCTCGCCGGGCTGGAGGACGATACCCAATTCGATGCCCAGCACGACCGCGCGCAATGGGGGGCAATGAAGGACAAGCTCACCGTTCTGTTCAAGACCAGGACGCGGGATGAGTGGAACGCGACCATGGAGCATACCGACGTCTGCTACGCGCCGGTGCTGACCATGAGCGAGGCAGCGCAGCATCCGCATAATGTCGCGCGCGAGACCTTCATTGAGGTCGGCGGCGACACCCAACCAGCGCCCGCACCGCGCTATTCCGGCACTGCCAATGCCAATCCCGAACCCGCCCCGATGCCAGGCGATGATACCGATGCGATCCTCAGCTCGCTGGGGATCGAAGCCGACGAAGCCGCTGCCCTGCGCGACGCGGGCACTGTGGGCTGACGCACCGAACAACCAAGGACCAATCCGATGCTCGATACCTCCCAACGCTTCGCCTATAATGAAGACCACGAGATGTTCCGCGACACCGTGCGCAAGGTCTTCTCGCAGCATCTCGAACCGCATCTCGACGAACACGAGGAAAAGGGCATCGTCCCGCGCGAGATCTGGAAAGCGGTCGGCGAAGCGGGCCTGCTGTGCCCCACGGTCAAGGAAGAGAACGGCGGGCTGGGGCTCGATTTCGGCTTCAACTGCGTATTGTGCGAGGAACTGAGCTACATCGGCTCCTCCGCCGGTTTCACGCTGCAGAGCGATATCACCGCCAATTACATCGAGCGCCTCGGCAGCGACGAACAGCGCGCCAAATACCTGCCCGGCATGGTCAGCGGCGATGTCATCACCGCCATCGCTATGACTGAGCCGGGCGCGGGCTCCGACTTGCAGGGCATCCGCACCACCGCGATCGAGGATGGCAACCACTTGGTCATCAACGGCTCCAAAACCTACATCACCAATGGCCAGAATGCCGACGTGGTGATCGTCGTTGCCAAGACCGACCCATCGCAGGGCGCGAAGGGCACCAGCCTCGTGCTGGTCGATGCCGACACGCCGGGTTTCGAGCGCGGGCGCAACCTCGACAAGATCGGCCAGCATTCCGCCGACACGAGCGAGCTGTTCTTCAACGATTGCCGCGTGCCCAAGACCAATATCCTAGGGCAAGAAGGCCGCGGCTTCATCCACCTGATGGAAGAGCTGCCGCAGGAACGCTTGGGCATCGCGGTCGGCGCACAGGCCGCCGCCCAGCGCGCTTTCGACGAAGCGGTCAAATTCACCAAGGACCGCAAGGCCTTTGGCCAGACCGTGTTCGAATTCCAGAACACCAAGTTCACGCTCGCCGACCTGAAGGCCGAGCTACAGGTCGGCTGGGCGCATCTCGACTGGGCCATCAAGCGGCACCTTGCGGGCGAACTCACCACCGAGGAAGCCTCCGCCGCCAAGCTGTGGCACACCGACCTGCAATGGAAAGCCGTCGACACCTCGCTCCAGCTCCACGGCGGCGCGGGCTATATGAACGAATACACGATCGCGCGGCTGTGGCGCGACGCCCGCGTGACGCGCATCTTCGGCGGAACGAACGAGATTATGAAAGAAGTCATCTCGCGGGGGATTTGAGATCGGTCAGTACCATTCCGCATCATGTGCCCCGAACTTTACAAATTAGGGGATACACCCCGAAAAATACGAGGGCCGTGCACTTAATTCGCCGAGCGCAGCTGTGCACCTGACGCTTATCGATGGCTCGTATCGCGCGCATCACTAAGTCAGAGGTCTCCCCTCGCTCACTCACCGTCGCAACCAGCGCAATTGTCTCACGCGTATAAATGCAGCGGCATAATAACGCCGTCATTTTCCTACAGCGTCTCAATCCATTAGGGATCCGTTTCTTTTCGACATTCATTGCCATGGACTGGGCCCTTGACCAAAGGTCACGCCTTCACCCGAAAAAATCTGGCTAACCCCTTCCGCGACAATGGAACTCCCGCAAAACTCACGATCCTAGAACCCCGTTTGGCGGTGAACTTGTGCGCCCTCCCACCCCCCCCAGCCTCCCCGCAAAGCCCTTGCATTCCGCGCGCTACGCGCTATGTGCGCGCCTTCGCTGGCTTCGGCTGGCGGAACCTCGTGCGGGAGGCTCGCGTAGGTCGGGCCGCTCGAACCGCTTAACAGGAGGGTGCGAGACGCGGGATCTCCGCGCGCATCCGACAGTGTGAAAGGAGTGGCCTCATGGCCAAGAAGATCGACGGCTATATCAAGCTGATGGTGCCCGCGGGCACTGCCAACCCGTCACCCCCGCTCGGCCCGGCACTGGGTCAGCGCGGCGTCAACATCATGGAATTCTGCAAGGCCTTCAATGCCGCCACCGACGGCATGGAGAAGAACGCGCCGGTCCCGACCGTGATCACGGTCTATGCCGACCGCTCGTTCAGCTTCGTCACGAAGCAGCCGACCGCGACCTACCTCATCAAGAAGGCCGCCAAGATCAAGAAGGGCTCGGGCGAAACCGGCAAGGTTTCCGCGGGCACGATCAAGCAGAGCCAGGTCAAGGAAATCGCCGAGACCAAGATGCCGGACCTCAACGCGAACGATATCGACCAGGCCATGAAGATCATCGAAGGCTCGTGCCGTGCGATGGGCCTCGAAGTGGTGGAGGGCTGACACGATGGCAAAGCAAACCAAGAAGCAGCAGGAAGTCGCCAAGCTCGACCCGGAAAAGCTCTACACGGTCGATGAAGCCATCGCCGTGCTGCGCGAGCACAAGGCGAAGTTCGACGAGACCGTCGAAGTCGCGATGAACCTGGGCGTCGACCCGCGTCACGCCGACCAGATGGTCCGCGGCATGGTCTCGCTCCCCAGCGGCACCGGCAAGACCGTTAAGGTCGCTGTTTTCGCCAAGGGCGACAATGCCGAGAAAGCTACCGCTGCCGGAGCCGACAAGGTCGGTGCGGAAGACCTCATGGAAGACATGCAGAACGGCAACCTCGATTATGACCGCGTGATCGCCACGCCGGACATGATGGGCGTCGTTGGCCGTCTCGGTAAGGTGCTCGGCCCCAAGGGCCTGATGCCGAACCCAAAGCTGGGCACCGTCACCCCGAACGTGGAACAGGCCGTGAAGGACGCCAAGGGCGGCCAGGTCGAATTCCGCGTCGAGAAGATGGGAATCATCCATTCCGGCATCGGCAAGATGAGCTTCAAGGACGAAGACCTGAAGGCCAACTTCAAGTCGTTCACCGACGCGATCGTCAAGGCGAAGCCGTCGGGTGCGAAGGGCAAGTACGTCAAGAAGGTCTCGCTGACCTCCTCGATGGGCCCGGGCCTGAAGATCGACCTCGCCGAAGTCGAGGGCGCGTAATTTGTCAGGGGCGAGAGCGCATCCGTGCTCTCGCTTCCTCGCTCATGCGACCTGAAGGTCGCGTCGCTGCTGGTGGCCGGCCGACCTCGCGGAGCTTTCAGCTCCGTATGCGAGAAAGAACACTGTCCTACATGGACAGCAGATGCAAAGGGCCGGTGGAGCGATCCGCCGGCCCTTTTGCATGCCCGGCCCCGGAAAGAATCGGCGGCACGAGCGTTATTCGGGAAAGGAGATTGAAAATGCTCGGCTCACTTTGGGCGATCCTGACGATCATCGGCCCCCTCTTGCTCATCGGCGTCATAGTGTATGCGTGGAAGAAGAACCGTGACGCTCCTGATCGCACGATAAGGCAGGCGGAGCGCGGCGCGCGCGAGATTTACGATAGCGAGCCAGGCGATCCCAATTCTCGTAGCTAGAGACTAATCCCTGAATAATTTCCGGGCGCGCGACAAAGTGCCCGAGCGGGATACCAGCGACCGGGTTGCAGCTACCGGTCCGTCGAATGCGGAGAAGCAGGGACGAGGCACATTCCACATAGTCGCTGCCGAACAGCTCTGTGCCCTCCTTCGCGATATCTTCAGAGCGCTCCGTACAGCGCGTTCGACACTGCCTGTTCGGCGTAGCGCATACCGGTGCGGATAGGGCTGGGAGGAAGCGGGGTGGCCGGACGCTGATTGCCTGCGAGAAGAGGAGGTGTCTCGGCATAGGTCCCCGTCTCGACCCCCTCCATCTGCGAAAGCTCGCGAAGAAGGCCCGCAAAGCGTCGGCGCACGATCCTGTTCACGGCCAGCTTGCGCCGGTTGATCAGTTCGAAACTGTGCGAGACCAGCGTAAAGCTGTTCATGTCCTGCGCCTTCGCATGACGAATGGCTGCGAGCATCTCCTGCAATGTCAGCGCGGTGAGCTGGGCATGGCGGAGACTGCCGCCAAGTGCCCCGATGCATCCGACAGGCACTTCGATAACGCCTTCATACAGCATCGTGCGCTGGTCCTGCGCCGATAAGGCAATCGCATTGTCTCCGCTGCCCACCAATGCCGGGCAGTGACTGCTATCATACCGCATGCCGATCGCGGCGAGCGCACGCAGCGTATCGTCGTTGGCACCATAATTGCCCGCCCGGAACGCAACCGGCTTGGGCGCCCCTGCGGCCACCAGAGTGTCCCGCGCCCATGCGAGCAGCACGCATTGCTCTTCGAAGGTGAAGTCCTTGATGTTACGGCCTGTGCGATCACCGAGGGGGTTGGCCGCCCCGACGAGCGCCAACCATTCGGTGTGGCAATGCAGTTGGACATCCTGTCCGGCCTCGAGGATGGGCGCGACGATATCCTCGATAGCGGCCACGCCCCATTGCAACGCCGGCATGGGATCGACGAAGAAAACCGCCTTCTGACCATGTTCGTTGAGCAATTTGAGCTTATGCGTGATTCCGGCAGGTCCCTCGGGAGTGAGACAGGCGATCGAGCGCGCGAAGTTCTCTGCCCGATCGACCGGTCCAGGCCCATTGCAAAAGCCCGACGAATATTCGGTATCGATCGTGATATAGACCGTGGTCATCCGTACAGAAGCTTCCGACAGTAATCGTCGGCGCCTGGCCTCCCTGCCTGTTTCAGCTTGCGATGCCCTTAGCAGGAGCGGGTTAATGGGCGGTTTTCGGAAGTAAGACCGGTCAGATCCCGCCGGGCGTAAAATCATGCCCTGCCGTCGCAAGGGCATCGCAGAGCGTGTGGACGCAACTTGCCAGCTCGTCCGCATCGGTCGAGCGGACGACGAAATTGGCTCCCACTTTGCCATCGCGAAAAAACGGATAGCTGCCGATCTGGCAGTGTTCGTGCGCCTGCTCGGCATCGCGCAGGATTTCGGCCACTTCGCTTTCTGCGGTCCAGCATCCGATGGTCTCGCTCTTGAGCGGCATGCCGCCTTCGAGCGTGCCAGTCAGCGCATCCAGCATGCCCGCCGTGATATGCGGCACGCCCGCCATCAAGTGGACATTGCCGATCTTGATGCCCGGCGCGCCGGACATGCGGTTGGGGATCAGTTCCGCGCCTTGCGGAACGCGCGCCATGCGCAGGCGGGCCTCGGTGATCCCGCCCTTATCGGCGTAGTACTTTTCGAGGATCGCCCGCGCCGTGGGATGCACCACCACGCCCACACCGAGCGCTTCGGCCACCGCATCGACAGTGATGTCGTCATGGGTCGGTCCGATCCCGCCGGTGGTGAAGAGATAGTCGTTCTCTTCGCGCAGCGCGTTTACCGCACCGACGATCTTTTCCTGAATATCGGGTACGACACGCACTTCGGCCAGACGAATGCCTTGCACCTGCAGCCAACTTGCCACCTGCGCGATGTTCTTGTCATGCGTGCGGCCGGACAGAATCTCGTCGCCGATGACGACAAGGCCGGCGGTCCAGATTCGGTCCGAAGAAGCGACAGTCATGCGGCCTGCCTAAGCGATTGGTGCTGAGGTGGCTACTCTGCCGCTTCGAGAATTTCGCCTGGCTCCCGTGCATTGGCCCCGGCACGCTTGAAGGCGAGCAGGTCATCGTCGACGGGCTCTTCCACCATGCGCTTGCGGTCGAGAACATAGTCCTGGTTGAGCCTCCATGGATAAGCGACAGCATTCTTCGGCATGATCGCCTTGCCACGCTGGATATAACCGCTGGAGAAATCGAAGATGTCGTCCTCTTCCAGGGCAGCTTCGCCGGCTTCGGTCAGCACCGGCTCTGCGATCTGCGTGTCCGTCGCTTTCATGCGGTTCAACACGCGGCAGATATAGTCGGAGTTGATATCCGCCCGCAGGGTCCAGCTGGCGTTGAGATAACCGAACACCACCGCGAGGTTGGGCAGGTTCGAGAACATGCAGCCCTTGTAGTAATAGCGCTGTGCGAAATCGATCTGCTCGCCATCGACCGAGACGTCGATCTTGCCGGCGACAGCAAGCTTCAGCCCGGTCGCGGTGATGATAATGTCGGCCTCCAGCCTTTCGCCGCTCTCCAGCTCGACGCCGCCTTCGACGAAGCGCGCGATGCGCCCGGTCTTCACGCTTGCCGTGCCCGAATTCATCGCTTCGAACAGGTCGTCGTCCGGCACCAGGCACAGGCGCTGGTCCCAAGGGTCGTAGGGCGGGGTGAACGCTTCCTTGTCGTAATCCTTGCCGAGCGCCTTTTCGATGCGCTTGTAGAGCATCTTCCTGACCTTCTCGGGCTTGGTCCGCGCGCGCTTGAAGCCGATGTCCTGCAGCTTGATGTTCTTCCAGCGGGTGATCCTGTAGGCGGTCTCTTCGGGCAGGATCTTGCGCAGGAAATTGGCGAGGCCGTCCTTGGCAGGTCGCGAGAACATCCATGTCGGCGTGCGTTGGAGCATCGTCACATGCGCAGCCTTGTCGGCCATCGAAGGCACGATGGTGACGGCGGTCGCGCCGGAGCCGATAACGATCACCTTCTTACCGGCATAATCCAAGTCTTCCGGCCAGAACTGCGGGTGGATTACCTGCCCTTTGAAGTCACCGAATTCGAAGCCAGGATCGTAGGGTTCGTCGTAATCGTAATAGCCCGAGCCGAGGTAGAGGAAATTGGCGGTAAGCCGCTTCTTCTCGCCGTCCTTGGTCTGGATAGTGACGGTCCATTGGGCGGTCGAGCGGTCGAAATCGGCGGCGACCACGCGGTGGCCGTAGCGGATATGTTCGCGGATCCCGCGCTCGTCGACGATACGGTTGAGGTAGTCGAGAATTGCGGGCGCATCGGCGATGCTCTTCTCGTGCTTCCATGGCTCGAACACGAAGCCGAGCGTGTGCATATCGCTGTCGGATCGGATGCCCGGATAGCGGAACAGGTCCCAGGTCCCGCCGAGATTGTCGCGCATTTCGACGATGCCGTAACTATGATCGGGGCAGTGCATTTCCATATGCGCGGCCATGCCGATGCCTGAAATGCCGGCGCCGACGATCAGCACGTCGAAGTCGGTATTTGCGATAGTCATATTTCGGTCCTCTCCTGCAACCGATCCCAATAAGCATATTTGGAACGGATTGGCGAGTCTTGCGCTGTCCCTCCAACTCGGCTGCTGACGCGGCTCCAATGTCTCGTTAGAGCCGCCCGCATGTCTGCTTTCCGATCGCTACCGTTTCTCGCACTGGTCCTCACCGCACCCGCCTTCGCGCAGGAGGCCGACGAAGAGAGCGACGACGTTATTATCGTGACCGGGGAAGGTTTGCCCGAAACGCCTGCCGAACCTGCCTATTCGGTGCGCGAGATCGCGCGCGATCAGATTGTCACGACACCGTCGGGCCGGATCGAGGATGCCTTGGGCGCGGTGGCAGGTTTCCAGCAGTTCCGCCGCTCGGACAGTCGTTCGTCCAATCCGTCGGCACAGGGCGTGACCCTACGGGCTCTTGGCGGCAACGCCACCAGCCGCGCGCTGGTGACGCTCGACGGCGTGCCGATGCAGGACCCTTTCTTTGGTTATGTCCCGTTCGCCGCGCTGGTGCCGGAGCAGATCGGCAGCATCCGTGTCACCCGCGGCGGCGGTTCTGGCCCGTTCGGGGCAGGGGCACTGGCCGGCACGATTGCGCTGTCGAGCGCTGATATCGGCGCGCTCGGCCCCGTCACGGCATCGGCGCTGGTCAACGATCGCGGCGGGACGGAAGTATTCGGCGGCGCGGCCGTCCGGCTGGGTGAAGGTTTCGTAACCGCCAGTGGCCGCTGGGATCGCTCGCAGGGTTTCTTCACGACCCCCGTGGACCAGCGTGTACCGGCGACGGCGCGGGCGGCCTTCGACAACGTTTCCGGGCAAATCCGCGCGGTTGCGCCGCTCACCGAGACTCTGGAACTGCAGGCCCGCGTGCTGGCATTCGACGACCGCCGGACCTTGCGCTTCGATGGGGCGGACAGTTCGGCGAGCGGACAGGATGCGAGCATCCGGATCGTGGGGCGGGGCGACTGGGAAGTGGATGCGCTGGCTTATGTCCAGGCGCGCAATTTCACCAATGTCGTGATCAGTTCCACCCGCTTCGTGAAAGTGCTCGACCAGAGCAACACGCCGACGACGGGCATTGGCGGCAAGCTGGAAGTGCGGCCACCTGTAGGCGAAAACCACGTCCTGCGTATCGGTGTGGACTATCGCCGCGCCGAGGGTGAGTTGCAGGAGCAGCCCTTCAGCGCCTTCACCGGCGAACTGCGTGCCCGCAGGCGCACCGGCGGTGCGACCAGCGATTTGGGCTTCTTCATCGAGAACGACTGGACGCTGGGTAATTTGGTGCTGACCGGCGGATTACGCGCCGACCGGACGGCGATAACCGATGGCTTCTTTCGCGAAGTCAGCGCAGCGGGCCTTACCACCGTCGACAATGTCTTCGCCGACCAGAAGGACTGGACCGTCACCTGGCGCGGCGGCGCGCTTTTCCGGGCGGGCGAGAGCCTGTCGCTGCGCGCCGCCGCCTATAGCGGCCTGCGCCTACCGACGCTCAACGAACTTTACCGGCCCTTCGTGGTGTTCCCTGTGGTGACAGAAGCCAATGCGGCACTCGACGTCGAGCGGCTGGAGGGCTTCGAAGCGGGTCTGGACTGGGCACCGGTCGACGGAGTAGCCTTCTCGCTGACGGCGTTCGACAACCGCGTCGAAAATGCCGTCGCCAACGTCACACTCACGCCGACTCTTCGCCAGCGCCAGAATCTCCCCGCAATCGATGCGCAGGGTCTGGAGCTTGGTGCGCGCGTTTCTCGCGGTGCATTCAGCTTCGACGGGACGCTCGCCTATACCGATGCCGAGGTCGACGGCACGGGGGCATCGATGGCGCTCGACGGCAACCGGCCGCCGCAGACCCCGCGCTGGGCCGCTGCTGCCACCGTGAGTTGGAAGCCGCTTGAGAACGGCATAATCTCGCTGACCCTTCGCCATGTCGGCGCGCAGTTCGAAAGCGACCAGGAAACCGATGTCCTGCCCGCCGCGACCACGCTCGGCGCCTTCGTGCAGGTGCCACTCACCGGCGGCTTTTCATTGATCTTGCGGGGCGAGAACCTGACAGACGAGACCATCGTTACCCGCAACTCCGATGGTGCGATCGATCTCGGCGTTCCGCGCACGGTGTGGGGCGGGGTGCGGTACGGCTTCTAGCCCGTCACGATAGGTTCTTTGCTGCCCCTCCATTGTCTGGCAGATATGCCGCATGGATGCACCAACAGCGCTCGCCCCGATCCCGCAGCCGCCGGGCAAGCCGATCGTCGGAAACGCCTTCACCGTCGATTCTTCCCGCCTGATCCAGTCCCTGATGGAACTGGCCGAGGAATACGGCCCGATCTTTCAGCTCGAAGTGATGGGAACGCCGCTGGTGTTCGTCTCCGGCGCGGACATGGTGGCGGAGATTTGCGACGAGAGCCGCTTCGACAAGACCGTGCGCGGCCCCCTCAAGCGGCTGCGGCTGATTGCGGGCGACGGGCTGTTCACCGGCGACACCGACGATCCCAACTGGGCCAAGGCGCATCATATCCTGCTGCCCTCCTTCAGCCAGAAGGCGATGGGCAGCTACCTGCCGATGATGACCGATATCGCCAGCCAGCTGATGCTGAAGTGGGAGCGGCTGAATTCGGACGATGTCATCGACGTGCCGATGGACATGGTCCGGCTGACGCTCGACACGATCGGCGTGTGCGGCTTCGGCTATCGCTTCAATTCCTTCTATCGCGAGGACTTCCACCCTTTTATCGAGGCTTTGAACCGAACGCTCGACACCACGCAGAAGATGCGCGGGCTTCCGGGCGAGAAGCTGCTCAAGCGTCAGCAGATCGAACAGCTCAACGAAGACGCGGCCTACATGAACAATCTGGTCGACGAGATCATCCGCGAGCGGCGGCAGACAGGCGAAAGCGGGCAAGGCGACCTGCTCGATTTCATGCTCTCGGGCCGCGACCCGGTGACGGGCGAGCGGCTGTCGGACGAAAACATTCGTTACCAAATCAACACTTTCCTGATCGCTGGGCACGAGACGACATCGGGCCTGCTGTCCTTCACGCTCTATTACCTGCTCAAGAACCGCGACGTGCTGCAGCGTGCTTATGCCGAGGTCGACGAAGTGCTGGGGCGCAATATCGACCAGACGCCGACGCTCTCGCAGATCGGCCGCCTGCCTTACATCCGCGCGATCCTGTCCGAAGCGCTGCGGCTGTGGCCGACCGCTCCGGCGATGGGCCTCGCACCGTTCGAAGACGAAGTGTTGGGCGGGAAGTACGCCATTGCCAAGGGCACTTTCACGACTGTCCTGATTCCTTCGCTCCACCGCGACAAGTTGGTGTGGGGCGAGAATCCTGAAGCCTTCAATCCCGATAATTTCAGTCCCAAGGCCGAAGCAGCCCGTCCACCGCATGCGTACAAACCCTTCGGCAATGGCCAACGCGCCTGCATCGGGCGGCAATTCGCGATCCAGGAATCGATCCTCGTGCTCGGCATGCTGTTGCAGCGGTTCGAGCTGTTCGATCACGCCGACTATCAGCTCAGGATCAAGGAAACGCTGTCGATCAAGCCCGACGGCTTCACCATCAAGGCGCGGCTGCGCCATGATGTCGAGCGGGGCGGGGTGGCAACGGTCGAGCCGGAGTCCAAGACCCCTGACCAAGCCGCTGCCGTCCCTTCCCATGGGACACCGCTCCTGGTCCTTTACGGCTCCAATCTCGGGTCCAGCGAAGGCTTCGCCCGGGAACTGGCGCAACGCGGTGAGTTCAGCGGTTTCGATGTGACCATGGCGCCGCTCGACGCCCACGTGGCAAAGCTGCCGACCGATGGCGCGGTGGCCATAGCCTGCGCGTCCTACAACGGCATGCCGCCGGACAATGCCGCCAAGTTCGTCGACTGGCTGGAGCAGGCCGATGCTGCCGACGCACCACTGTCGAATGTGTCCTACCTCGTCCTCGGCTGCGGCAACAGCGACTGGGCAGCGACCTTCCAGGTCGTGCCACGCAAGATCGATGCTTTGATGGAGCAGCACGGCGCCGAGCGTCTCGTCCCCGCGGAAGAACTCGACGCTCGCGGTGATCTCGACACACAGTTTCACGATTGGCTCGACGGCCTGATCCCACAATTGGGCGATGCCTTCGATATCGATCTCGAAAGCGGGTTCGACGCGGTGTTCGAGCCGCTTTACACGGTCGAGATAACCGACAGCATAACAGGCAACACTGTCGCCGATCGCGTCGGCGCGCGCGAAGTCGAGGTCGTGGCCAATCGCGAGCTCAAGGACACCAGCAAGGACGAGGGCCGCTCGACCCGCCATCTCGAAGTCCGCCTGCCCGAGGGCATGGAGTACGAGCCGGGCGATCATCTGTGCGTCGTGCCGGTTAACGATCCTGCCGTTGTGGACCGGCTGCTCAAACGCTTCGGCCTTGATCGCGACACTTTTGTCCGCATCGAATCGCGCAGCGATATGCGCGGGCCATTTCCGAGCGGTAGCACCTTCTCCGTCCTCAACCTCGCGGAAACCGCAGGTGAACTCCAGGCGGTCGCCACGCGCAAGGACATCGCCACGCTGGCGCGCTATTCGGAATGCCCCAACTCGCGCGCCGCGTTGGAAGCGCTGGCTGCGCCGCCATCGGCTGACGGGACGGATCGCTACACCAGCGAAGTGCTCGAGAAGCGTAGATCGGTGCTCGACATGCTCGAAGAATTTCCCGCATGCGACGTTCCGCTCGCGGTCTTCCTCGAACTGATACCCTTTCTCAGCCCGCGCTATTATTCGATCTCGTCTGCGCCGGAGGCCAATCAGGGCCTTTGTTCGATCACAGTGGGGGTTGTCAAAGGTCCGGCGCTGGCAGGCACCGGCGAATTCAAGGGCACCTGCTCCGCCTATTTGGCAGACCTGCCACCGGGTGATCGGTTCCGCGCGGTCGTGCGCAAGCCAACGGCCCAATTCCGGTTGCCCGACAATCCGGAAACTCCGGTGATCATGATCGGTCCGGGGACCGGTGTGGCTCCGTTTCGCGCCTTTCTTCAGCGCCGTGACCATTTGCAAGAAGACGGTGCAGTGCTTGGCGAAGCCATGCTGTTCTTCGGCTGCCGCCACCCGGACATCGATTACCTCTACCGTGAAGAGCTGGATGACTACGACCAACGCGGCGTCGCGACGGTGCATGCTGCCTTTTCGCGCCACGATGGCTCGCGCACCTATGTGCAGGACCTGATCGCGCGGGAAGCAGACCGGGTGTGGGAGCTCATAGAACAGGACGCGCGCATTTACGTGTGCGGGGATGGCGCCCGGATGGAGCCCGATGTGCGAAAGGCGTTGATGGCTATCTACGCTGAAAAGAAGAGTAGCGATGAAGCGAGCGCCAAAGCCTGGATCGACGATCTCGTCGCACAGGACCGCTATCTGCTCGACGTATGGGTCGGCTAGTGACGGCGGGTTATCGGGAAAGTGGCGGAGACGGAGTCCGCCCAACCATGATTCAGCGATGATCGTGGGTGATCGCGTTAGCTATGGATTTCCTTGTGTTCTTACTTGGTAAAGTTCGCCCACGTGCATTGACGTTCAGCTCCAACCGTTCAAAAGTGTGGGCACGATTGTTGGCACTGGAGCGATCATCATGGGCAAACTGACGGCGGTAAAAGCTAAAGCGATCAAAGAGGCGGGGCGCTATAGCGATGGGAACGGGCTTCAACTCGTGGTCAAAGCCAGCGGTGCCAAATCCTGGATTCTACGAGTTCAGCACGATGGCAAGAGGCGCGATATCGGATTGGGGCCTCTGTCCGAAGTTGGACCCGCAGAGGCCCGTGAGAAGGCCGTGGAGGCACGGAAGGTAATTCGTGGGGGTGGTGACCCGTCGGGCTTGAAAAGCGGCTCAGGAAGAATCTCTGGCCGTCCTCCGACCTTTCGCGAGCTGGCGACCAGCTACCATGACGACCACAAGAGTAGCTGGAAAAACGCGAAACATCGCGAACAGTGGCTTTCCACTCTCGACACCTACGCCTTTCCAATCTTCGGCGACCAGCCGGTCGATCGTGTGGACAGTCGAGACGTTCTCGATTGCCTCAAGCCGATCTGGAACGCGAAACCGGAGACGGCTCGCCGTGTCCTACAACGTGTTCTTAGAGTTCTGAATTACGCTCATGGGATGGGGCATCGGGAGCACGAAGCGCCAACGCAGTCCATACGGGCGGCTTTGGGCAAGCAGCGTTCTCAAGTGAGGCACCATGCGTCGTTGCCCTACGCCGAAATGCCGGAGCTGATGGCAAAGCTAGAGGCCGCATCGGGCGTTGGCGCAATGGCGCTTCGCTTCGCGATCCTGACTGCCGCGCGATCTGGCGAGGTTCGTGGCGCTCAGTGGAACGAGATGGATTTGGCAAAGAAAACTTGGACGGTTCCGGCAGAGCGGATGAAGGCTCGCCGCGCACACGCTGTCCCGCTATCGCCAGCCGCGCTCGCCATCTTGGAGGATGCGAAGGGGCTAAGGAAGAAGCCCGAGGGCTTCGTGTTCCCTAGCAGTCGCGGCATCGCGCTCAGCGACATGACGTTGCTGAAGGCCATCCGCGCTGCGAGCGATCAGAACACCACAGTGCATGGCTGTCGCACCAGCTTTCGTGTGTGGGCTGCGGAGAAGACCAGCTGTCCAGCCGCCGCTGCCGAGGCAGCGCTTGCGCATACGATACACAACAAGGCTGAAGCGGCTTATCATCGAACCGATTATCTCGACATACGGCGGCAGCTCATGGCCGATTGGGGGGCGTTCCTTGCTGGCGGGTGATCAGTTCGCTCCCTATGGCATTCAATTTTTGCCTCGTTACTAGGTAACAGTTATTTTGTGTTGTAAATTCAACAGGTTATATGACCTTTATATATTCATTCATTTGGATCAATAAGATATAAGAAGTAGGTAATTATATATAAGAAAATGAAATATAAGGGAAAAATATCTCTTACTTAGTAACGAGCCGGAAATTAAACGGCACTGGGGGCGAGGTCGGTTTTTTGTGAAGCCGTTCCAACAGTTTCAGCCGTTACCAAGTAAGCCGATAAGTTCTCCTTCACCCTACAGTCGATGTGGTTATCTCCGTGGTTGAAGGAGACATTCGATGGATGAAACCCCACAACAGCACGGCGCGAGGATTGCTTTCAGCGTTGCGGAAACCGCCGAAGCTACCGGCCTTGGTCGAACGACCATCTACTCGCTAATTCGCGACGGGAAACTTCGCTCCGTGAAAGCCGGCAACCGACGGCTGATTCGAGCCTGCGATGTCTACGGCCTTGTCCAGGTCTAAGCCCCGGTGCCAAGCGTGCTCCGTCTCCATGAGTGGCAGTTCTCCGCGTTGCGATTGAACGGCCTTTGTGCAAAAGTTCTCCTGCTCGACGGTCAATCCCGTCGGGCGGAGCGTCGTAACTCCGTGTCGCAAGGCCGGTCGAGATTTCTCGGCCGGGTGGCCGACGCGTATGTCCAAGGCAGTGCCTGCCCAAAGGCGGCGGCGCTCCGACTTGCGCGGAGTTACGAACGCCCGGCTTAGGTCCGGGCCGCTCCTGAATTCTTGTAGGGGCGACAATGTCGAAAGCCAAAAGAGAGACCTCCGATCGGCGCAAAGCCAGCCGCACTGGTGATTCTCGCACGGCAGAGAAGCCAGCGAAGATGCAAGGGTGCTTTGCGGCCGGAATCATCGCGGCATCGCTGTTCGGATGCTCGGGCGAGACGAGCCAGGCTGACAATGTTGCAGCGAGTGCCACTGAAACCGCTGCGCCCGATTGGAAAACCCTCCCTGATGGCAGTCGCGGCTATTTCGTTCAGCGAAAAAACGGATCCGAGACAACAGAGAGGTGTTGGCAAGTCGATGGGCATTGGGATTGTCTTGGCGCTTTCACGCTTGGTCGCTCAGACCCATCCAACGGGTCTGCCGAAATGGCGATCGAGGCGGACATCGCCGGTCCGAGCTTCTTTGCATCGCGCGCCTTCAAGAAACGACTGAATGATCCGTTTCCGCATGGGGATGAAGATAGTCCAGCGGGGGGATACCGTTGCTACACGGCAGGCAGTGGGTTCCTTAACGAAACGATCTTTGCGGGATCGAAAGATGGAGGGGCGACGCTGATGTCTAATGATTCGGCGCCCGGACAGCCTTTTGGCGGAAACCCTTGGTCGGCAGAGTTCGTGAACAAGTTTATGCAAGAAAATGGTGTGACTGCAGATCGGCCCTACTGGAATTGCTTTCACATTGAGCGATTGATCGCATCTGGAAGTCTAGCGACGTTGGTTACAACAGCGCTCACCTATGAAGGATTGATCGGACCAGAATCCGCAATGGAATAAGACGATTAGGATAGTTTCAGAGAGGAGACCGACCCGGCTGCAACCCTACGAGAATCACAGAGTGAGTAAACCGGTGCTAGCCTTTACCTACTGGTCTTGCTCGCCCGTCTCCCCAGGATCAGAGATTAGCGCTAGTCTGTAAATCGCCAACGCTGCTCCCACGACGAGCGTGATTGAGTATACAAGGAGAGTGTAGCCAACAAACGAGCCAACCAGCTTCAAGACTACAAAGCCCCATCCGATAGCTGGCAACGAGGCCTTTGTTGCTGCTGCGAGATCAGCGAATGCGCTTCCGTCAAAGCCGAACGCCCATACCAACGCGATAACCTGCACGAAGATGAAGTGAAAAAAGGTTGCGTTTACCTGCTCTAATGCGCTGACATCATCGTCACTTTTCACAGCCCTCATCGCTCCTTTGACGCGAGCGGTTATCAGGCTGAACAGGATGGCATATGTGCCTAAGCTAAAGCCGAGAAGGCTAGGGACCAAAGCGTAGATCGTGTCGACCCAGTCAGGGTTCAACCACTGTCGATAGCTTGCCGCTGCAATGAGCACGGAGACGAGAAACAGCGGTGATCCGAACACGCCGGACCAGCCGCCGTATGCATGGAAATAGCGGCGGATATGTCGCGAGAAAGGTCGGAACTGGCCGGTGAGCTTCACCCTCCTAACCCGATCCATCGAGGTATTAACCGACGGAAAGCGTTTTGCTCACTCATCTCATCGGGGTCGAATTTGTCGTGAAGCTCAGCGGGCATTTGCTCGGTTGATTTCGTAACGGCACCTTTCTCGTCACGTCCCCTCACCTCAACCTCTCCGTTCTCGAGCGCGACCTCGCTAACGGCTCGCATTTCATCGGTCGGATTCACAGACTGACCGGGATCAGCTTGGTAGGAAAGAGAAATCCGCTGGCTGTTGGTTTGCGCGAGATGAGCCTCAATCTGATTCTCGAAGTCGTCTGCGAAGATGTCAGGGTTTGGCTTGTAGATTGTGATCTTCACTTCTTTGATCACGGGAAGCGCGAACAGAGCTTCAAGACCGGCTCGGCTCTGGACGATTGTGACATGAACCTTCCCGTATTCAGCTTGGATTCTTGGAGCGGCGGCAAGGCTTTCAAACAGGGTCTGCGCCTGTCTCGCTGATAAGCTCTTTCCCTCCGAATAGCTTTGGACATAGAGTCGATGCTTCTCGGTATCGAACTCGAAATAGAAGCTCGCCGCATTCGGGTGAAGGTTTTCAGGTATCTGGACCTTGGCGACTTGAGCCTCGGTCGCATCTTGCATTTCAGATGCGTCGAACCAGCGACCATCGAACTCGACCTTCACGAAGGTTGTAATGATGCCTGAGACAAAACCTCGATCATTCGCTTCTTTGTGAACGAGCGACAGCATTCCAAATCGGTCGCCGTGCAGCTTGACGGCAATTTTTTGCTTGAAAAGATCGGAAACGAGTTGAGCATAACGTTCCGGAGAATGCGGGTGGGTTCGCACATTCAAGACCGAACTAGATACTTTGATCTTCCGCGCCACTCATCATCCCCTATCAGCGTCGAGGCGACACTTCATAGATCAACTGTCGCGCTTGGGAAGAATCTTGTCAGGCAGTAGTGTCAGCTGGCTTTCGCAAAAGCGCGAAAATTATCTCGGCAAAGCGGCGGCACCATTGGACCTTAGTGAGAAATCTGCGGCTGCAAAAAGGTGTTACCCTTACAGCCCCTAGTTCGATTGAGGGCACCAGTGTGGGCACTCGATCTGATGCAAGGCAAAAAGCCCTTGGATATCAGATCCTTATCGCAAAAAAGTGGCGGAGACGGAGGGATTCGAACCCTCGATACCCCGATAGAGGTATGGCTCCTTAGCAGGGAGCTGGTTTCAGCCACTCACCCACGTCTCCGCATGTCGCTGTAGAGCCGAGCCCGGCGACAGGGGCCGCGCTATAACGGTGGGGCTGCCTGCTCGCAAGCGAAGACTGCATTGCGCGCCGGGCCTCTGGAATATCTGCGGTTCCACTCGCTTCATCGCGTTTTCGATTCGCTTCGTCGTTCCCGCGTTGCTGCGCGGCCCGTGGGCGATTCTTTTGGGCAGTGAGGGGCATTGGGCTCCGATCGAGGACGGATCATGACCGGAATTTCGCGCTCCCTTCGCTCCGCATTCGCCGGGCTCGCTGCTTGCGCCGCGCTCGCCGCGTCGCCGCTGTCGGCGCAGGGCGTCGAGACGATCGATCCGGACAGTGCCGCGATCGACGGCGATCTTGCCGAACAGCCCGGCGACCAGCCTGTCTATGGAGAACCGAACACACCGGATGCCGAGCCGACCCTCGACATCACGCCGGAGCCGGCCGCCGGCGCTCCTGTCGCGCCGAGCTGGTCCGATCCGGGCGAAGTCGAGAGCTGGTCCTCCGAAACCGTCGGTGCCCGGCAACAAGTGCCGCCCGAAGCGGCCGCAACCCAGGCCAGCACCACCTATGGCGAAGACGATCTGATCGGTGCCGCCAACAGCGTCTTCGGCGACGGTGCGGAAGGCGTGGCCAAGATGATCCAGAAACTGCTCGCCGATCAGGGGGAGCCCAACGCCTATATCGTCGGGCGCGAAGCGGGCGGGGCGTTTATCGTCGGCGCGCGCTATGGCTCGGGCAAGCTCTTCCACAAGGTCGAAGGCGAGCGCCCGGTCTACTGGACCGGCCCGTCGATCGGCTTCGATGCTGGGGCCAATGCCGGCAACACTTTCGTGCTGGTGTATAATTTGTACGACAGCGAAGAGCTCTACGAGCGCTATCCGGCCGGCGAAGGTCAGGCTTATGTGCTGGGCGGCCTGCACGCGAGTTATATGCGCAAGGGCGACGTCGTGCTGATCCCGATCCGGGTCGGTGCCGGCCTGAGGCTCGGCGTAAATGCAGGCTACATGAAGTTTTCCAAGAAGCAGCGCTGGCTGCCCTTCTAGTCGCACGGTCGCTCCAAGGGTCGCAAAAAGGCCCGGCGGTCATACGAATTCCGGTTGCGGGCGCCGCGCAGCGCAGGCAATAGCTGCGGCCATGCTCGAAGCCCTCGAACCGCAAGCCCCCGACGCGCTGCTGGCGCTGATCAAGCTCTTCGCCTCCGACGACCGCGACGAAAAGATCGACCTCGGCGTCGGCGTCTATCGCACGGATGATGGCGCGACGCCGGTTTTCAAGGCCATCAAGCAGGCCGAACAGAAGCTGGTCGATATCCAGGAATCGAAGGGCTATCTCGGTCCGGAAGGCGATATCGGCTTCGTCCACGCCCTGATGCCGCGCATCTTCGGCAAGAACGCCACGATGAACGGTCATATCGAAGGCATGCAGACACCCGGCGGCACCGGCGCTTGCCGACTGGCCTTCGCCCTGGCGCAGAAGGCGGGCGTCGGGCGCGTTTTGATGGGCGTGCCAAGCTGGCCCAATCATGCCCAGATCCTCGCCGATGTCGGCCTCGAGGTGATGACCTTCGAACATGCCAAGCCCGATGGGACCGCCAATCTCGATGCTCTGCTCGGCGCGTTGCGCACGGCGGGTGAGGGCGATGCGGTGCTGCTCCATGGCTGCTGCCACAATCCTACTGGCGTGGACTATAGCGCCGAGGACTGGGCCGCCATAGCCGAAGCGCTGGCGGACAGCCCGGTTCTGCCCGTCATCGATACTGCCTACCATGGCCTGGGACAGGGGCTGGACGAGGACGTCGCCGGGCTACGCACGGTACTGGCCGCGGTGCCGGAGGCGCTGGTGGCCTATAGCTGCGACAAGAATTTCGGGCTGTATCGTGACCGTGTCGGGGCATTCTACGTCAAGGCCAAGAGCAGCGAGCAGATGGATGCCATCCTGTCCAACGCCAATGCTCTCGCGCGGGCCAATTGGTCGATGCCGCCCGATCACGGCGGTGCGGCCGTACGGCTGGTTCTGCGCAGCGAGGACATGACCAAGGTCTGGCTCGACGAGCTCGAAAGCATGCGCAAGCGCCTGCGCTGGGTGCGCGACCGCCTGGCGCAGGCGGACAATGAAGTGCCCGGTCTCGATCTGGCACCTCTGGGTCGCCAGAACGGCATGTTCGCCATGCTGCCCCTCGACAAAGACCAGATCCAGAAATTGCGCGACGACCACGCGGTCTACATGGCAGGCTCGGGCCGCATCAATGTCGCAGGTCTGACCAAAGGCAATATGGACAAGTTCATCGGCGCACTGGCGGATGTCACCGGCTGACCTCGACCGCCAGCCTATCCTCGAGGGGGAGGCGCTGCGCCTTCGGCCATTGGGCTTGGAGGATTTCGACGCGCTCTTCGCGGTCGCTGCCGATCCCCTCATCTGGGAACAACATCCGGCGCACGACCGCTGGCAAGAACCTGTCTTTCGCGTATTCTTCGCCGACGCCTTGGCCCATGGCGGTGCCTTGGCGGTGATCGACAAGCGAAGTGGCGCCGTCATCGGTTCCTCGCGATACCAGGGGCTGGAGCCGGAAGTTGGCGGATCGATCGAGATTGGGTGGACTTTCCTCGCGCGCGAATACTGGGGCGGGAAAGCCAATCTCGAGCTTAAGCGCTTGATGGTGCGCCATGCCTTGGCCAGCGTCGCGGAGTGCCGCTTTGCCGTCGGGGAAGAAAACTGGCGCTCGCGAAAGGCGATGGAGAAGATCGGGGGACGACTGTCCGACCGCGTCGAGGACCGCAAAATGGCCGGGACCTCGGCCCGCCACGTCCACTACGTGATCGGGCGGAGCGAATTCGCTGGCGGGCCTCTGGGCGCCACGGCCCAATAAGCTTTAACGCGAAAATAACCGTGATCTCCTAAGGCCCCCTCAACACAGGGGAATCGGGATAATGTTCAGGCCACTTTTCAGGGATCAAAGCGGCAGTCCGGCGACCGAGTTTGCGCTTGTCGCTTCGATTATCTCAATAGCAGCCCTCGGCGCGTTCATGGCGCTCGGCGAGCAATCGAGCAATCAGATGACCAAGGTCGAAACGGCCTATGCCGAAGTGAACTGACGGACTTACCTTGCGTCAGGCCGCACGCAGGCTCTCCATGCGCCTCAGGTAGCGTGCAAGCACATCTATTTCGAGATTGACCTCGGACCCGGCCTCGATCCGGCCGAGCGTCGTGACTTCCCATGTATGCGGGATGATATTGAGCGAGAAGGTGCACGACCCGTCGTCGTGGTCTGTCACTTCGTTGACCGTAAGCGAGACACCGTCGACGGTTATCGAGCCCTTGGGCGCGATATAGGGCGCCAGATCCTTCGGCGCGCGGATCTTCACCGTGTGCGAGCCGCCCACCTCAACCGCGCTTTCGACAGTGCCGACCGCATCGACGTGACCGGTCACGATATGTCCGCCCAGTTCGTCGCCCAGCTTGAGCGCGGTTTCGAGATTGAGTGCGCCGCCGACCTGCCACATGTCGCTCGCGGTCTTCGAAACGCTTTCGCCCGAAACGTCGACGGCAAACCAGGCATCGCCTTCCCGGCCGCCGCGATCGACCACCGTCATGCACGCGCCCGAGCAGGCGATCGACGCGCCGATGGCGATGTCCGCCGGGTCGTAAGGGCAGCGCACGCGCACGCGCAGGTCGCTTAGTTGCTCTGCGCTTTCGATGGTGCCGATGGCGGTGACGATACCGGTAAACATGCGTGCTCCTTAGCTTCGTTGCCGCTCATAGGCTTCGTAGCAATCGCTGCCAAGCTGGCGGCGTTCGACCAGTTTCCAGCTTCCGTGGGCGGACGTGAGGTCGGCTAGTCCGATATTGCCGAAGGCCGGTTTGCCGCCCCCGATCACGATCGGGGCACGATAGATGTCGAGCCGGTCGACCAGGTTTTCGGCAAGAAAACTGGCAGCCGCGCCCGCGCCGCCTTCGACATAGAGATATTGCGCAGCCTCGAGCCGGTCGATCTGGGCCGGTTCGTTGATGATCCGCACGCCGTCGATGGGTACGCCACGGGTGAGGACGACGCGCTGCGGGCTGCGGTCTTCGAGCCCCGGCAAGCGCACGTCGAGACGCGGTTTGTCGGCACGCCAGGTACCGCCGCCGACCAGGATGGCATCGCTCATCGCACGGCGCGAGTGACAATGCGCGCGCGCTTCTTCGCCTGTGATCCACTGGCTTTCGCCGCTCGCGAGAGCGATGCAGCCATCGAGCGAGAGAGCGAGCTTGAGCGTGACATGCGGCCGCCCGAGACGTTCGCGGGTGAGAAAGCCTGCAAGGCTGGCCGCAGCTGCAGGGGACGGCAGCGTTTCGACCGTGATGCCGCTTCTGCGCAGGCGCGCGATCCCGGCACCATGTGTTCGCCGGTCTGGATCGACCTCCGCCAGCACGACCCTCTGCGGTCGCGCAGCAACCAGCAAGTCCGCACAGGAGGGGCCGCGATCGGATTCATGGGCGCAGGGCTCGAGCGTGACATAGATCGTCGCCCCTCGCGCGTCTTGGCCGGCCTGTTCGAGTGCCGCCGCCTCGGCATGTGGTCGGCCGCCAACGCGTGTCCAGCCGCGACCGATCACGCGATCCTGCTTGACGATGATGCAACCGACAGCGGGGTTGGGTGCACTCACGGGGCGGCCACGACTGGCAAGGCGTGCGGCGGCGGCGAGCCAGTCCTGATCCCCCCGCGGCCCGATCACTATTCGATCTCTTCCAGCCCCGCGGCATCGAGCCGCTCGCGCCTTTCGATTTCCGCCTCGGCCTCTTCGCGGATGCGCTCGGCTTCGGCTTCGGCCTCCATGGCGTCGACATCCAGACCCGACGCCCGACCAAGCTCGCGGTAGAGCGCACGGCGACGGGCCTCGATTTCCTCGAGCCGTTCGCGGCGTTCGTCCTTGCGCAACTGGTTCTCGATATTGGACTCTATGATCTCGTCGTCGGTGCGGTCAGGCGCGAAGCTGGTGATGTAGGTCACGTCCGGGCTGCGCGGCGGGACCATGGTTTCCTGGCTGGCGAACATGTAGAGCATGGCGCCGGGTATCGCGATCGAAGCCAACAGGATCGGGATGCGATAGGGCTGGGGTCGCCGGAATTCGGTCCAGAAATCCTTGACGCCGGGGGCGGGGTTGAAGCGTGATAGGCGGCCCATGCGCGCCTACATAGGGAGCGAGCGGCGCGCGCGCCAGTGGCCTTGCGGGCAGGGTCGCTCAGCCGAAAAAGGCGTAGAGAGTGCGACCGTGCTGCTTGAGCCACCCGTCGGCTAGCGCAAGATCGCCTTCGTACAGCTCGCTCAGCAGGCTGTAGAATGCGGGCGAGTGGTCGAAGTGGACGCGATGCGCGGTCTCATGCGCGACGACCGAGCGCCGCACATTGTCGGGCGCCATGATCAGCCGCCAGTTGATGCGTACTGTTCCGCTGGAGGAACAGCTGCCCCATCGCCGCCTGGCGCTGCTGATCGAGTAATCGGGCGTGGGCAATTGCGCCACCTGCGAATAGTATTGGAGATCGGTTGCGAACGCTTCACGCGCCTGCGATTGAAGCCAACGCTTGAGCCGCGATTGGAGGGTTTCCTTCGGACCGCAGACATGAATTCTGTCACCGTCGACGACAGGTTTTCTTGGCCGACCACTGTCCCATTCGATCCTCAAATCGCGCCCATGAAATGGCAGGACTGCGCCCGGCTCTATCGCAGTCGCTGCTGGCCGCTTGGCCAGTTGCGCGGCGAGCCACTCGGCGCGGCTCTCGGCAAAGGCAATGGCTTCGTCTGTCCGCCCCCATCGCGGCAGAGTGACGCGCACGCTGGCACCGTCGTCGGCCAGCCTAAGTACCATGCGCTTGGCGGTCGGGTGGCGGCGAATGTCTAGCGGAAGGTTCGTGCCGCCGAGCGTAATGGAGAGATCGGCGGGATCGCGGCGCAGCCATTCGATCATGATTCCTGCCAATCGACGATATGGTGCTCGAGCGGTCCGGCCCGGTTCTCGCTGACGACGCGACCGGCAACCCCTGCGCCTTTGCGATGGACGGCCTCAGGATCGCCTGACAGCAGGTAATGCCATAGCGGCAAGCCCCGCCCGTCGGCCCTCCGTCGATAGGCGCAACTTTCCGGCAACCAGGCAACGTCCTCGACGATCTTGAGCGTCAGGCGCAAGCAGTCGGGCACGAAGGTCTTGCGATTGCGATAGTCGGTGCAGCGCGCCGTCTCGGTGTCGAGCAGCTTGCAAGCGACATTGGTGTCTTCGATCTCGCCGGAATCGGCATCCTCGATCTTGTGCAGGCAGCATCGCCCGCACCCGTCGCACAGAGCCTCCCACTCCGGCTCGCTCAGGTCGGCCAGGGGCAACTCCCAGAAGCGGTCCCTCAGCGCACCCACAGGGCGAGCTCGGTGGCGACTGCATCGGCACCCTGGTCGGTCGGCAGCGTCGCAATGGGCTCGCCATCGGGGCCGAAGAGGTAGGTGATGTTGGAATGGTCCATCAGGTACCCGCCACCCGGCTGGTCCTCGCCGCGGGCATAGAAGACCTTGAAGGCGCTGGCGGCCTGCTCGATCTGTTCCGGCGTGCCGGTCAAGCCGATCAGGCGCGGGTGAAAGGCGTCGGTGAATTCGGCGACGACTTCCTGCGTGTCGCGCTCGGGATCGATGCTGACGAATAGCGGCTGGATTTGCGCGCCAAGCGCAGGATTGTCCTGCTCGAACTGGCGCAAACCGGCCATCGCCCGCTGGACATCGGTAGGGCAGATGTCGGGGCAATAGGCGTAGCCGAAGTAGACGATCCTGTATTGCCCGTCGAAATCGGACCAGTTGACAGTGTCCCCGCTTTCGCTCGTTAGTTCGAAATCGCCGCCGATGGTCGATCCGGCGAGCGGAGCTTCCGGCGGCGGTGCTTGCTCGCCATTGCAAGCGGCCAGTGTCAGGGCCAGGGCGATTGCGGCACAGGATGGAAGGCGTAGCATGGCGGTTCTGTTCAGGGTCTGCTAACTGCGTGACGACAAGGGCGAGTCTGCCCATTCACATAGAGTTTTTGCGGAGACTGCAAAGGTGTCAGCACCTGTTTTTCGTCGATCAATATCGGCCTTCGGCCTTTCGCTTGCCGTTCTGGCCGCGCCACTGGCCGCGCAATCGGGCATGTTTTCCGATAGCTACAACTTTCTCGAGGCCGTGCGCGATCGTGACGGCAATCAGGTGACGCAGATAATCGAGACGCCCGGCAGCACGCTGATAAACACCCGCGATCTGGCCACCGGCGATACCGCACTGCACATTGTGGCTGAACGGCGCGACACGGTGTGGATCAGGTTCCTGACGCAGAAGGGCGCCAATCCCAACATCGCCAACAAGGCTGGCGTGACCCCGCTGATGATTTCCGCCAGCCTGGGCAATACCGAAGGCGTCGAGGCCCTGATCAAGGCCGGCGCGCGTCACGACGAAGGCAACAATCTGGGCGAGACGCCGCTGATCACTGCGACCCACCAGCGCAATATCGAAATGGTCAAGCTCCTGCTCTCCAAGGGCGCGGATCCCGATCGCAACGACAATTCCGGCCGTTCGGCGCGCGATTATGCCGAGGCGATCGGCAGCAAGCGGCTCACCATGGAATTCGAAGCCGCCGACGCGGCGCGAGACGGCAAGGAACAGACCGACTACGGCCCGCGTTTCTGAAACGATGATCGATAACGTCCAAGACATGACCCTCGCCGAGCTGAGGCTCGCGCTGGCGCCTGCCATCGCCGATTCCGCCATTTTCGATGGGTGGGGCGACGATGCTCTGGAGATGGCGGCCGAGATGGAAGGCGTCGATGTCGATGTCGCGCGGCTGGCGTTCAAGGGCGGGCAGATGGCGATGATCCGTGCCTGGATCGAAAATGTCGATGCGCGCATGACAAGCGAATGGCCGCAGGAAAAGCTCGCCGAGCTGAAAATCCGCGAACGCATTCGCTCGCTGGTGCGGTTCCGGCTGGATGCCGTTGCAGGACAGGAAGAGGCCGTGCGCAGCGCACTCGCCATCATGTCGATGCCGCAGAACGCCGGCGAAGGCATAAAGATCGGCTGGCGGACGGCGGATATCATGTGGCGGCTCGCAGGCGATACCGCGACCGATTACAACCACTACACCAAGCGCACGATCCTCGCCGGGATATACGGCGCGACGCTGACCTTCTTCATCAATGATGACAGCGAGGACAAGGTCGAGACCAAGGCGTTCCTCGATCGGCGGATTGACGGAGTGATGAAGTTCGAAAAGCTGAAGGCGAAATTCCTCAATTCGGACCGTGAAACCTTCAGCGTCACGCGTTTCCTGGGCCGATTGCGCTATCCGGCGCGCTGAGACGCAGCTTCTATTGAGAATGAGTTGCAATTAGCCGCGCGGTCTGGCAGCGGCGAGGCATGACCCTTGAAGGACTCGCGCCCGGCTGCTGTGCCACCATCACCTCAATCGATTGGGACAGCATCGCTGCAGATGACGGCAAGCGCTTGCGCGCGCTCGGCTTCGACGCCGGTGTCGAGGTGTCGGTCAAGCATCGCGGCGTCTTCGGTGGGCGCGATCCGCTCGCGGTGACGCTGGGGCGGATGACGATTGCGCTGCGCCGGGTCCATGCTGCCGCTGTCTCGGTCTCGGAAGGCTGAGGGGCGCGAGCGCATGAGCACGATCCGCACCGTCGCGCTGGTGGGCAACCCCAATGCCGGCAAAAGCGCGCTGTTCAACAAGCTGACCGGCGCGCGGCAAAAGATCGCCAACTATCCCGGCGTCACGGTAGAGCGTAAGGCCGGGCGCATGGTGCTGGCGAGCGGCGAGCCGGTCGAATTGCTCGACCTGCCGGGCAGCTACGCTTTCGATGCCGCCAGCCCCGACGAGGAAGTGACCCGCAAAGTGGTCTTCGGAGAGCAGGAAGGGCAGCGCCAACCCGACGTTCTCGTCGTGGTACTCGATGCCGCCAATCTCGAGCAGCATCTGGTTTTTGCGCAGGAAGTGATCGAGCTGGGCCGCCCGACGGTGGTGGCGCTCAACATGGTCGATCTCGCCGAGCGCGACGGGCTTACCCTCGATCCCGATGCGCTCGGAAAAGCGCTGGGCGTGCCGGTCGTGCCGACCGTCGCTGTGCGCAGTCGTGGGCTCGACGATCTGGTCGCGGCGGTATCCGACCTCCCGCTCGGCGATCCATCCCCGCGCCCGCATATCGACCTTACCGAGCGTCGGCTCGAAGCGAAGAATATCACCAAGGCGGCGATCCTGTCGAAAAGTTCGCGCGCGACGCTGGAAAGCAGTCTTGATAAGGTGCTGCTGAATCCGTGGATCGGACCGGTCATCCTGTTCGGATTGCTGTTCGTGGTGTTCCAAGCGGTGTTCGCCTGGGCCGATCCGTTTATCGGTCTCATCGAAGGCGCGACCGAGTGGCTGGCCGGGCTGGTCGTGGCGACCATGCCGGAAGGCTTTGTCCGCGACCTCATTACAGAAGGCTTGATCGCGGGTGTCGGCTCGGTCGTCGTCTTCCTGCCGCAGATCGTCATCCTGTTCGCCTTCATCCTGGTCATGGAAGCGACCGGCTATATGGCGCGCGCCGCATTCCTGATGGACCGGCTGATGGCAGGCGTGGGCCTGTCGGGCCGCAGTTTTATCCCGCTCCTTTCCAGCTTCGCCTGCGCCATTCCCGGCATCATGGCGACCCGCAGCATCGCCGATCCGAAGGACCGGCTCACCACGATCCTGATCGCGCCGTTGATGACATGCTCCGCGCGGCTACCGGTCTATGCCGTCATCATTGCCGCAGTGATGCCCGCGACCACGGTCGGCCCGGGCATTGGGTTGCAGGGCCTCGTTCTCTTCGCTCTCTATGTCGCAGGCATAGTCGGTGCACTGCTGGTGGCGCTGGTTCTGCGGCGGACGGTAACCGCAGGCGCTGCCTCCGGTTTCATCATGGAACTGCCGCGTTACCAATTGCCGCGGATCAGGGACTTGCTGATCGGCCTGTGGCAGCGCGCATGGGTTTTCCTTCGCCGCGCGGGTACGATCATCTTTGCAGCGACGGTGATCCTGTGGTTGCTGCTGACTTTCCCCAAGGCCGATCCGGGCGAAAACCAGCTCGATGCAAGCTTTGCAGGGCAGATCGCGAGTGTAATGCAGCCGGTGTTCGAACCGATCGGCTTCAACCGCGAAATGACCCTTTCCATCGTCCCTGCCATGGCGGCACGCGAAGTCGCTGTCGCATCGCTGGCGACAACCTATGCGGTCGAGGCCGAGGACGAGGAAGAGACGGAAAGTGCGTTGCGCGACCAGATCGCTGCGCGCTGGAGCTTGCCGACTGCGCTCGCTTTTCTCGCCTGGTTTGTCTTCGCTCCGCAATGCCTTTCCACCATCGCCGTCGCCCGGCGCGAAACGAATGGGTGGAAATGGCCGATAGTCATGTTGGGCTATCTGTTCGCGCTGGCCTATATCTTCGCGGGAATCACTTACTGGAGCGCGCTGGCGCTCGGACTCTAGCGAAGGAATTGTGAAATGGCGGGCTCGCTCAACAAGGTCATGCTGATCGGCAATCTGGGGCAGGACCCGGAAGTGCGCAGCTTCCAGAATGGCGGCAAAGTCTGCAACCTGCGCATCGCCACCAGCGAGACGTGGAAGGATCGCAATAGCGGCGAGCGGCAGGAGCGCACCGAATGGCACACGGTCGCGATCTTTTCAGAAGGTCTCGTCAACGTCGCGGAGCGCTATCTCAAGAAAGGCTCCAAGGTTTACATCGAAGGCCAGTTGCAGACTCGCAAGTGGCAGGACCAGAGCGGCAATGACCGCTATTCGACCGAAGTCGTGCTGCGCGGCTATAACGGCACGCTGACCATGCTCGACGGTGCCGGTGGCGGCCAAGGCGGTGGTGGCGGCGGAGGCTACGGTGGCGGTGGCCAGCGCTCGGGCGGGAACAATGGCGGCTGGGATCAGGGCGGTGGTGGCCAAAGTGGCGGCCAGAGCGGCGGTGGCTCCGGCGGCGGAGGCGGCTCGAACTACGACGATCTCGACGACGATATCCCGTTCTGAGTCGTCCGCACAGGAACGCCTGCTCTCTAGTTCTTCTTCAACGCGGCCAAGGCCTCGGCCAAGGGTCCGCTGGGCGTGTCCTCAGTGACAATTCCGGCTCTTTCGCGTGCCGCGTCGGCATTCGGACCTTCCGCATAGGGATCGATTGCCAGTGCCAGGCTCTGCGCGATAGCCTCGCCGAGATCGAAGCTGTCGCCTCTGTACTCGATCTCGTCGAGGTCTTCGCGCTCGAGTTCGATCTCTTCGCCTTCCACTGCGACCTCGCTTTCGCTTGCCGGGACGAACACGAAGTCGAGTTCTTCATCGATGGCGACGGGAAAGTCTTCGCCCGAAATCGCGCAAGGCTGAGTGATACTGGCTGCAAGCATGCCGGTCGCCGCTACGCGTTGCCCGTCGGGGTCGAGCGCCACCTCGGCTCGAAGACTATCAATGGTCGTGATGCCGAAGCGCGCAGCCAGCGCAGCGCGTTCGGCTTCGTCGGCTTCGACGACGACCGGTTCGTGCTTGATCGCCCGCAATTTGACTAAGCGGCTGAGTTCGTGCGCGCTCACAGCATCAGATCCGCGTGCAGCAATTGGTCGTATGTGAGGGCATCGAGTGCGGCGGCAAAGCGGCGCACTTTCTTGGCGACGCAGGCAGGCGAACCGCCTTCCGAGAAGGTCACATTGCGCTCGATCGCGGCTACCAAGGCTGCATCGTCGGCCTGCGCCAGCCCTTCACGCAAGGCGCCGGTGCGTCCGCCCAGCGCGCTCATCAGCTGACCGAGCTTCTTGCCGACCGTCGGGTCGCCGATCCCGGCTTCACGTAGCTGCCCGTCCATATCGTCGACAAAGAGCTCGGTCAGCCGGGCGGAGGCGGACAAGGTCTCGGGATCGCGTTCGACCCGCAGCATGACAACGGCGAGGATCGTACTGAGCATGTCGAAGCGCCCTTCGAGCGTGTCGGCCACGCCGCATTCGGCATAGAGATCGGGGCTGCGCGCAACCTTGACGATCTGGTGCCACAGCGGGCGGAGCTGCTCCTTGGGGTCTGGGGTGCGCTGGAAGAGTTTGCTCAGCAGGCTCATCTTTGGCAGGTCTCCAATCGAGGTCGTGCGGCCTATTCATCCGCAATTCAAACCGCTCTGCGCACAGGCGACTAGGCAATCGCCGTTGCAGAGCCGGGTGCTTCGCCCTAAGGCTCGCAGCCGATATAGGGAACGGTGCCGAAGGCGAAAAGCCTAGCCGGTACGGAGCGATACGAAGGAAGGTTTATCGATGGCATTTTGCTTTGGCCGCAGAGGGAGCCGTGCAAAGGTTCTCGGGGCTGGCGCATTGCTGGCGATGGGCCTCGCGCTCAGCAGCTGCGGCACGATCCGCGAGAGCCGCGGATACGTGGTCGACCAGCTATTGCTCGACCGGGTTCAGCCGGGCATCGATAACCGGCAGTCGGTCGCTGCGACACTCGGTCGCCCGACCTTCGAAAGCCAGTTCGGCGAGCCGACGTGGTACTACGTGTCCAGCGTGACCGGTCGCCGCCCCTTCGTCCGCCCACGCATTCGCACGCACCAGGTGCTAGCGGTTCGTTTCGACCAGGCCGGCAATGTGATCGCCACCGATATTTCCGGAATCGAACAGGTTGCCTACATCACACCCGATGGCGACAAGACCCCCACGCTAGGCCGTGAGCGCGGGTTCCTCGAGGACCTGTTCGGCAATATCGGCACCGTCGGTGCACCGGGTGCCGGGGCCCCGGGTGGACCGGGGCGTTAGGTTCCGTTCCACCAGCCTGACTTGACCCCGCCACGCCGCGCCCCATATCGCGCGGCATGGACACATCTTTAAACGCCCACGGCCTCACGCAATGGCACGGCACCACCATCATCGGCGTCAAGCGCGGCGACAAGATCGTCGTCGCGGGTGACGGCCAGGTCTCGATGGGCAACACCGTGATGAAGCCCAATGCCAAGAAGGTGCGTCGGATCGGTGAGGGCAAGGTCGTGGCTGGCTTCGCCGGTGCTACGGCCGATGCGTTCACGCTCTTCGAGCGGCTGGAACGCAAGCTGGACCAATATTCGGGTCAGTTGATGCGCGCTGCTGTCGAGCTCGCCAAGGATTGGCGCACCGACAAGTACCTGCGCAATCTAGAAGCGTTGATGATCGTCGCCGACAAGGAAACTTTGCTGGTTCTGACCGGAAACGGCGATGTGCTTGAGCCGGAAGGTGGTATCGCCGCGATCGGGTCGGGGGGGAACTATGCCCTCGCTGCTGCGCGCGCCCTTTCCGACTACGAAGACGATGCCGAACAGATCGCCCGCAAGGCCATGGCCGTCGCGGCAGAAATATGCGTTTTCACCAACGGCAGCGTCACGCTCGAAACCGTTTAATTTGCCGTCATCCCAGCGAACGCTGGGATCTGCTTCCACTTGTGAAGCGCCCGATTGACAGAGATCCCAGCGTTCGCTGGGATGACGAGAGTAAATGACCGAAGCACTCACCCCCAAGGCGATTGTCGCCGCGCTCGACGAGCACATTATTGGTCAGAAAGACGCCAAACGCGCCGTTGCCGTTGCGCTTCGCAATCGCTGGCGCCGCTTGCAGCTTGGCGCGGAACTCCGCGACGAAGTCACGCCCAAGAACATCCTCATGATTGGCCCGACCGGCTGCGGTAAAACCGAGATCAGCCGCCGTCTGGCCAAGCTTGCCGAAGCGCCTTTCATCAAGGTCGAAGCGACCAAGTTCACCGAAGTCGGCTATGTGGGTCGCGATGTCGAGCAGATCGCGCGCGACCTGGTCGAAGAAGCAATCCGGCTTGAGAAAGATCGCCGGCGCGAAGCGGTTCGTGAAGCCGCCAGCACGGCCGCCATGGAGCGGCTGCTGGATGCGCTGGTCGGCGATAATGCCAGTGAAGCAACCCGCGAGAGCTTTCGCGAACGGGTCGTCCAGAACGCGATGAACGATGTCGAGGTAGAAGTCGAAGTCTCCGATAGCCCGAGCATGCCGATGGAAATTCCCGGCCTCGGCGGCAATGTCGGCATGATCGACCTCAGCGACATGATGGGCAAGGCGCTGGGCCGCAACAACAAGAAGCGGCGCAAGCTCAAGGTGCCGGACGCTTGGGACAAGCTGGTCGAGGAAGAGGCCGAAAAGCGCATGGACCAGGACGACGTGTCGCGCGTCGCGCTGGAAAATGCCGAAACCAACGGCATCGTCTTCCTCGATGAGATCGACAAGATCGCCGTGAGCGACGTGCGCGGCGGCTCGGTCAGCCGCGAAGGCGTACAGCGCGATTTATTGCCCCTTATCGAGGGTACAACTGTGTCAACCAAGCACGGACCGATGAAGACCGACCACGTCCTGTTCATTGCCAGTGGCGCTTTCCATGTTTCCAAGCCGAGCGACATGTTGCCCGAACTGCAGGGCCGCCTGCCGATCCGCGTCGAATTGCGCGCGCTTGAGATCGAGGACTTTGTCCGCATCCTCAGCGAGACCCGCGCCAACCTCGTCGAACAATACAAGGCCCTGCTGGGCACCGAGGACGTGACGGTCGAAATCACCGACGACGCGATCCGCGAAGTCGCGACGATCGCCGCGCAGGTCAACGAGAGCGTCGAGAATATCGGTGCCCGCCGCTTGCAGACAGTGATGGAGCGGCTGCTCGAGGAATTGAGTTTCGAAGCCGAAGAGCACAAGGGCGAGACCATCGTGATCGATGCGGCCTATGTGAAGGACAAGCTTTCCGAACTCGCCGAGGATAGCGACCTCAGCAAATATATCCTGTGACGCGGCCCGTCGCCGAAACCGCAGCGACGATCGCCGGGATGGATCCGGTGCTCGACGAGCCGCTGTGGTGTTTTGTCGGCGGGTACGAGCCGGAGCTGGTCATACAATGGATGAGCCATGCGCTCGGCACATTCCGCGAAGCCGAAGGGCTTTCGCTGATCGTCCCGCATGCGGTCGCGCTGGAGCACGAGCTTCAAGCCGATCCCTATGCGCGAATTACCTTGCGGGTGCATTCGGCGCTGGAAGGCGTCGGGCTGACCGCCGCTGTTGCCAGCGCACTCGCCAAGGCCGGGATCGCCTGCAATATGGTTGCCGCCCTGCGCCACGATCATGCTTTCGTGCCGGCAGACCGCGCCGAGGAAGCGCTGGCGATCCTCAAGCAGTTGCAGGCTACCGCCACGCTCTAAGGGTGCGGCGCCAGCCCCAGTTCCACGCCCGTCCGATCGGTCACGGCATGGCGATCGACCATGTCGGCGCTGGCTTCATTGAGGCCCACCACCTGCACGCTGCGTCCGTTGGCGCGCATGCGCTCGACCACCTTGTCGAGTGCGCCGACGCCTGAGATGTCCCAGAAATGCGCGTCGGACACGTCGATGATAACGTGATCGGCAGGGTCGGGCTGTTTGCTTTCCGGCCCGAGCGCGGCTTCGAAACGTTCCACGCTGGCGAAAAAGATCTGCCCCCTGGCGGTATAGGTGGCGGTATTGCCTTCGCGGGTGCGAGTGACTTCGAACAGGTTCATCACCATGGCGGCGAAGAAGATGCCGGAGAGCAATACGCCGACCAGCACGCCGAGCGCCAGGTTGTGTGTCGTCACCACGACAGCAACCGTTGCCAGCATGACGACCGAAGCCTGCCACGGATGATGGCGCAGGTTGGGGATCGAGGTCCATGAGAAGGTCCCGATCGAGACCATGATCATCACCGCGACCAGCGCGGGCATCGGGATCTGGCCCACGATCGGCCCGAGCAGCCAAAGGAGGAGCAACAGCGTCACCCCTGCGGTCAGCGCCGAAAGCCGTCCACGCCCGCCGCTGGTGACATTGATCACGGATTGCCCGATCATGGCGCAGCCGCCCATGCCGCCGACGAGCGCTGCGCCGATATTGGCCACGCCCTGGCCCCAGGTCTCGCGCCGCTTGTTGCTGCCGGTGTGCGTCATATCGTCGACGATCCGCGCAGTCAGCAGGCTCTCGATCAGGCCGACCGCTGCCATGGTTGCCGAATAGGGAGCGATGATCTGCAGGGTCTCCCACGTCAGCGGCACGTCGGGCCAGACGAAATAGGGCAGGCCTTCCGGCAGTTCGCCCATGTCGGAGACTGTGTTGACCGGCGCATCGATCCAGATCGTCAGGAGCGTGAGCAGCACGATTGCGACCAGGGGTGACGGCACAGCCGTCGTCACGCGCGGCAGCAGGTAGATGATCGCCAGCGCCACTGCGACCATGGCATAGGTTTCCCACCCGACATTGGTGAGTTCCGGCAACTGCGCCATAAAGATCAGGATCGCCAGCGCGTTGACGAAGCCGGTGATGACGGCGCGGCCGACGAATTGCATCAGCAAGTCCAGTCGCAACACGGCAGCGATGCCCTGGAATATACCCATCAGTATCGTCGCGGCGAAAAGGTATTCGACCCCGTAATCGCGGACCAGCGGGATTACCACGACGGCGACCGCCGCCGTCGCCGCCGAGATCATGCCGGGCCGACCGCCAGTGAAGGCGATGATCATCGCAATCGCGATCGAGGCATAGAGCCCCACGCGCGGATCGACCCCGGCGATGATCGAGAAACCGATCGCCTCGGGGATGAGCGCGAGGCTTACGACGATCCCGGCCAGCAAGTCGGCGCGCACATTGGAGAGCCAGTCGCGTTTGAACGCGGCGGGTGAATACATGAAACCAGTCCTGTGAGCTGTCCGGTGCGGGAAATCGCTCGCAAGCGGCACCGGAAGAATGAGCGGGCGCAGGTAGGCAATGTTGCAGTGCAGCACAACCCTGCGCATGCGAATTCACCATTGCGCCTTGCAGAAGGGCATTGCCGGTTTGTCGATTGGGTGAAGGGTCAGGTTGTCAGGCACCAGCAGGGCTGATTTAGTGGCCGAATCAATCGCGTATTGAATTTGGGGGTCTGCACATCATGAAATCTTCCGCTCTTGCCGCCGGCGCGGCTTTGCTCGCGCTGGCGACCGCTCAACCTGCGCTCGCCGACGATCACACTGCCGATACACCGGTGCTCAGCGCGCCCGAGATCGAATTTACCGAATGGACGCTCGACAACGGCCTGCGCGTGATCGCGTTGCCCGACGACAGCACACGGACGGTCTACACCTCGGTCTGGTACGATGTCGGGTCCAAGCATGATCCCGATGGTCGGTCCGGCTTCGCTCACATGTTCGAGCATATTCTCAGCCGCAAGACGCAGAACATGCCGTATAATCTCATTTATTCGCTGACCGCGGACGTAGGCGGCACGCGCAATGCCTCGACCGGTTACGATCGCACCAATTATTACGAGATCGTTCCCGCCGAATATCTCGAGACGATGCTCTGGACGCACAAGGAGCGGATGGCGCTGCCGGTGGTGGACGAGCAGGTTTTCGAAAGCGAGCGCGGCGTGGTGAAGGAGGAATTCCGCACCCGCGTGGCGTCGCAGCCCTATGGTCCGTTGATCTCGCTGGCCTTGCCGGAGAACGCGTTCGACACATTGCCGCAGCGGCGCCCGATCATCGGAAGTATCGAAGATCTCGACTCGGCCGAGCTTGGCGATGCGCTGGCGTTCCACGAAGCCTATTACGGCCCCGACACCGCAACCCTGATTGTGGCGGGCAATTTCGCGATCGAGCAATTGCGCGCCCTGGTCGACAAGTACTTCGCCGACATCCCGCGCCGGGCCAATCCGTTGCCGCTCGACATCGCACCCTCGACGGTCGAACGGACCGAGCCCCGCAGTTTCGCGATGACGAACCCCAACGTGCCGTTGCCGGTCGTCGGCTCCTTGTGGAAGCTTCCGGCGGCAAACCATCCCGACATACCGGCACTCTTGCTGCTGGACGGTATCCTCGGCACGGGTGCCAGCAGCCGCTTGCAGGAAAAGCTCGTGCGGTCCGGCATTGCGGTGGACAAGGCGCAGATCATGCGGCCATCCGAGGAAGGCGGCTATTTCGCGACCTTGGCATTCGTCAGCCCGGCAGGCGACACGGCTGTTGCCAAGCAGGCGATCGATAACACCCTCGCCGACATTCGCGAGAATGGCGTGAGCGAGGCCGAATTGTCGGAGGCGCGCAACGAGTTTTTCGCCGCGCGTTTGAACTCGCGGCAGACCGCCCGCGGCCGTGCCAGCGAGCTTGGCGAAGCCTTGTTTACCTCAGGCGGCGACCCGCGCGCGGCGGACATCCTGCTGCAAGCGATCACACAGGTCACGCTCGACGACATCAGGCGCGTAGCGGCGGAATATCTCGATCCATCGGCGCGGACGGACCTTTCCTATGCAGCCGGCGAAGCCAACCCGGAGGCGTGGCGCAACCCGGTCCCCATGCCGGAATACGTCACGCTGCCACCGTCCGGCAGCACGCCGCTCAGCGTATTGGATGAAAGCCGGCGCGAGCCGGTGCCGGGACCATCGGCGGCACCGGCCGTCGCCGATCCGGAACTGGTGCAACGGACGCTGGATAACGGCATCAAGCTGGTCGCTGCACAGACCGGCGATGTGCCGATCGTGACCATTACGGCGGTGATGCCGGGCGGCGCGATCACCGACTCGCGCGAATTGGCCGGAGTCTCATCGCTCGCTGCCTCGCTCGCCGATCAGGGCACCAGCAGGCTCGACGCGGCTGGGCTTGCGGCAGCACTGGAATCGCTCGGGGCAAACCTTTCGGTCTCGCCCGGCGATGAGGGCACGTTGGTAAGCGTGAACGCGCCGGCGGCCACTATCGACAAGGCGGGTGCCCTCTTGGTGGAGGTGCTGCGCGATGCGTCGTACCCGCAGGACCAGTTCGATATCCAGAAGGCGCGGCTGCTCGACAATGTGAAATCGCTGCGGTCGAATCCGTCGGCACTGCCCAGCGTGGTGTCCGCACCGATCCTGTTCGGCGACGCGCCGTACGGGATCGGCGCCAATGAGGCCACGATCGCAGCCATCACGCCGGCGGACCTGATAGCCTATCGCGAGAAATGGTGGCGGCCGGACACGATGCAACTGGTCATCAGCGGCGGGATTCCGGCCGAGCGGCAGGTCGCGCTGGCGCAAGATTTGTTCGGGGGCTGGACCGCCGATGGCGATGCGCCCGAATTGCCGGGCGAACGCGCCGGCGAGGCGCGCCCCCCGCGCACCATCGTCGTCAACCTGCCCGACGCGGGCCAGGCGACCGTGCTCGCGGCGGTCCGCGCACCTTCGCGGGCAGCGGACGACTATTTCGACCTGTCGATCGCCAATGCCATCCTCGGTGGGGGCTCGAGCGGCCGCCTGTTCGAGGAAATCCGCACCAAGCGCTCGCTCAGCTACGGAGCCTACAGCGGGCAACCGTCGCGGGTCGACGAAGGCTATCTGACAGCCAGCTCGCAGACCGCCAACGAAACGGTCGGCGATGTCGTCGAAGTGATGCTTGGTGAGTTCGACAGACTTTCCAGCGAAGACTTCGATCCGGAATTCATCGAGGCGCGCAGGCGTTACCTCGTCGGCTCCTCGGAACGGCGTCTGGAGACTTCGGCAGGGTTCAACGGCGCGATCGCCGGTCTGCTGCAAAACGGTCTCGATCCTGCCGAGGCGCTTCGCTACGCGGCCAATCTAGGTGAGGTAACGCCCGAGCGGGCGCGCGCAGCCGCCGATGCCTATATCTCGTCGGAGGACGCGACGCTGATCATCGCTGGCGATGCTTCGATCTTCCTCGACGACCTGAAGGCCATAAGGCCCGACGTAACGGTGATCGAAGCGGCGGATGTAGATTTCGCAGATCCATTGGGCGAGATTGCCGTGGCGGGTGAGTAATCACTCCGCCGCTTCGGCGGTCGGCTCACTTTCGGCCTGCTGGCGGGCCCACATCTCGGCATAAAGGCCGCCGCGTCGCAGCAAATCGGCGTGGCGGCCTTGCTCTTCCAGATGGCCATCGTCGAGCACCAGGATGGTGTCGGCATCGGAAATGGTCGAGAGCCGATGGGCGATTGCCAATGTCGTGTGGTTGCGGCTGACACGTTGCAGCGTGCCGAGAATATCCTGCTCGGTTCCGCTGTCGAGCGCGCTGGTGGCTTCGTCGAACAGGAGAATGGGCGGTCCCTTGAGCAGGGTGCGGGCGATCGCGACGCGCTGCTTCTCGCCGCCGGACAGTTTGAGACCGCGCTCGCCGACTTCGGTTTCCAGTCCGTCGGGCAGCTTTTCGATGAAAGGCAGGATTGCCGCGTCGTCGGCGGCGCGCAGGATTTCCCCCTCGCTGGCTCCCTCGCGGCCATAGGCGATGTTGTAGCGCAGGGTGTCGTTGAACAGCACGCTGTCCTGGGGGACGATGCCGATGGCTTCGCGCAGCGATTGCTGCTGCACCTTGGCGATGTCCTGCCCGGCGATCAGGATGCGCCCGGCCTGCGGATCGTAGAACCGGAACAGCAGGCGACCGATAGTGCTCTTGCCTGCGCCCGACGGGCCAACGATGGCGACGCGCGAGCCGGCGGGTACTTCGAAGCTGAGGCCGTGCAGGATCGTCCGCTCGGGATCGTAGCCGAACACGACGTTGTCGAAGGCCACCGTCGGGGGGTCGGCGACGAGCGCAGGCGCGCCGGGCACATCGATTACTTCGACCTGGGTATCCATCAGGCGGAACATTTCCGCCATGTCGACCAGACCCTGTCGGATCGTACGATAGACCCAGCCGAGCATATCGAGCGGGCGAAACAATTGCATGAGATAGAGATTGACCGCTGTCAGGTCACCGACGGTCAGCGCCCCCTGGCTCCAGCGCCAGACCACGAATCCCATCGCGAGCGCCATCAGGCCGTTGGTGATCAGCGCCTGCGTTATGTTGAGCAGCCCAAGCGAGTTTTCCGATTTGATCGCCGCTTCGGCATAGGCGCGCGCGGCCGAGGCATATCGATCCTCCTCGCGCTTTTCCGCGCCGAAATATTTGACCGTTTCGAAATTGAGGAGCGAGTCGACCGCACGGCTGAGTGCCCTGCCGTCGAGATCGTTCATTTCCGCGCGCAGCTTGACCCGCCACTCGGTGATCCAGCGGGTGACGGCGATATAGAGCACCACGGTGACGCCGGTCGCCACGACGAGCTCCCAGCCGAACAGTGCGTAGAAGATTACCGCTACAGCGGTCAGTTCGACCAGGGTCGGAGCGATGTTGAACAGGATGAAATAGAGCATCGAGTCGATGCTCTTGGTGCCGCGTTCGATCGTCTTGGTGACCTCTCCGGTGCGACGCGAGAGGTGGAAACGCAGGCTCAATTGGTGCAGCCGTGCGAACACATCTTCGGCAAGGTCTTGCGTTGCGATCTGCCCGACCCGCTCGAACACGATGTTTCGAACCTGATCGAAGACCAAGCTCAAGATGCGTGCGCCGACATAGGCGATCACGAAGCCGAGCGCGACCATGGTCAGAGGATCACCATCAGCCGCCATGGTATCGATCGCACCCTTCATGGCGAGCGGCATGGCGAGGATGATTGCCTTGGCAGCAAGCACCATGATCAGTGCGCCGACAATCCGCGCCTTCAGGTCGCGGCGTCCGGCAGGCCATAGATAGGGCAGGAACCGCCGCAGCGTGCCCCAGCCGTCGAAATCAGCCTTGGATTTTGTGGGATAGTCGGGCGGCATGCGTCCCTAAGTGGGGCTCAGGCATACATCCGGCAAGCGCGGAGACTGGATGCCAGCAGACGACGGGTGCTGGCTAACCGCCGACGCGGCTGGGGAAGAACACGCGCTGGTAGGGGTTCACGTTGTAGGAGCCGCCCGGCAAATCGAACAACACCCGCCGCGAAGAGAAGTCGATCGCGATGCGCTCGAAGTTCTGCAGGTTACGCATCCCCATGATGACGGTCGGCTGGTCCTCCAGTCCCAATGCGGCAAATGCCGGGCTGTCGGCAAAGCTGATCGGGACGTTCGACAATTCCATTCCGCCAATCTGCAGTCGCTTCGCCCAACCGAGTTTGCCGACCACCAGGACCCCGTTGACGTCGGTCGATTGGACTTCGGTGCCGAGCCGTGCGCGCATCTTGCGCTGCAAGGCCCGGTTGGCGACCGTGTTCTGTGCCCCCGTGTCGATAATGACCGACGTCTTTATGCCGTCGATCCGGGCGTTGGTGATGATCATCTGTCCCAGCCGTCGTCGCGCCTTGACCACGATCTCGTAGCCGCGATTGCCGCCCAGCGAGTCCGCATCGGCCACCGTCATCCGGTCTTCCTTGAAGTCTATCAACACGCGCAGGTCCTGCAGGCTGTCGAGACCAAGGATGCCGTCGGCACCGAAATTGGCGCCTTCGAGCAGCGGCGATTCCAGATTGTCGAACAGCCTTCCTGCAAATTCGAGCCCGTTGAGCCGAACCATGTCCACCTCGCGCCGGCTGCCCATGGCGACGAGCGTGGCGCGCCCGAGCGGGGTCATGCCGATTTCGTGCGAGACCTTCTTGCTGACCACCGTCGCCTGCGCCCCGGTATCGATCATGAAACGGTATGGACCCTGGCCTTCGATGGTGACCGGCACAGTCAGCCGTTCATACCGGTCTTTCTCCGCCTGGATGACGTCCGGGTCGATCGCTTCGGTCGGGGCCGTGGCTGCCTCGGGGGTGTTGCCGACAGCGCTCGCCGGTGCAAGGGCGGCGGCCAGCAGGGTGCTTGCACCGGCGAGCGACCGTTTAAGCATCTGTTTTCTCCATGGGGCCGGGGGCGATCGTGCAGGGCTGTTCCCGGCCCGCGCATACGAGAGAGTATCACGGGTGTCGTGCTACGCCAAACACGGGCGTTCTCAAGCCGGGGCGTGCCCCGCCGAATTGCGATCGGTATGCGTGGTCACGGCAGGAGACGGTTCGCCCTGCCGCAGCATGGCCCAGGTTTCCGCAATAAGATGTGGCCAGAAGATGCGGATGGCGAGACCGTAGACTGCGGCTCCGCACAGCGCCTTCGCGAGCAATTCGATGAATGGGGCCGGATCGGGCAGGAATGCGTCGAGGGCCAACACCGCCAGCACCATCGTTCCGTTGGCCAGCATGATCGGGGAGAGCTCGCCGAAAAGCTTGCGCCACGTAAGGCCGATCCGGGGAAGTGTCAGCAGCAGTGTCCAGAACATTAGCAGCGGCGCGCAAATCCACCAAGCGTAGACGAGGCCGAAGGGTCCCGACGCAACGCCTACCAGGAATGACAGGGGGAAAATGATCGCACCGAACGCATTGGTCCGAACGTACACGCCGGGTTCGCCCATCGCGTTGGTGACGGGGCTGCACACGATCTGGATCGCCATGGCCGGCATCGCCAAAGCCAGGCCTGCGGCAATCGGCGCCATAGCAACCCATTTTTCGCCGAACAGCGTCAGCACCGCCGGTTCGGCGGTCAGTGCCAGCCCGAAATAGATCGGAGCGGTCACAAGCAGGACCGTGCGCAATGTCTTGAGGAAATAGGGGGCGAGCGATTTTCCGGTCCTGTGCAATTCGGCATAGGCCGGAAACGCGACATCGTTAATCGGCGGCAGGAAACGACCGGTGACAATCAGGGTGAGAAAAAGCGCCTCGGCATAAAGCCCGAGATCATGCGTATCGAAAACCCGACCGGCTATGAAGATGTCGCTTTGGCTCTGGATGATCCAGAACATCTGGCAAACTGTGAGGGCCCCGCCAAAATGGAGAATGTCGCGCGCGCCGCGCAAATCGAAGACCGGCGGGACAAGCGAACGAGCGGCGATGGTCAAGGCGATCGCACGAAACACGAAGCCGGAGATAGGCGCGTAGACCAAGGCCCACACGCCGTAACCCCACCAGGCCATGACCAGTGCCACGATGGCGGCGAGGGTAGCGGCGAGCATGCTGATCTTGCCCTGGATCCGGAATTCGAGCCGCTTGGCCAGCAACTCGGATGGTAGAGCGGTGAAGGGAATGGTCAGGAA